>JAISPA010000060.1 GCA_031275255.1 Acidaminococcales bacterium
CCCAATGTTTTGCCTGGTTGAGAATGGCAAGCCGGACAGCAAAAACTGCAAGGAATATTGCAAACAGCGCCAAAGCTAAGTAAAGGTTGTGGCAAAAATAAAAAAAGCGTTTCTTTTTATTGCTTTGTTTTTCATGTTTACGAATACATGCTGCGCGGAAACATATAAAAATTCCAAGTACAATATTCAAGTGTAACTTCCCGATGACTGGGAATACGTGAAGCCGCCGACAGGTTCCATCCTGTTCGGAAAAAGAAAAGCGGACAGCTATTCGCCGAAATGCTACACGATGGCGGTGCTGTCCGTTTTTTATAACCCCAATTTACCTTCATTTGAGAAAATGTCAAAGCAGGGTAGAAATGATTTTACGCGGGCGCAAGCCAAATACTTTACAGAAAGAAACAGCGGCATAGAAATAAAGTCGGCAAATTTTATGAAAATTGCCGGTCAGCAGGCGCTTGTAATAACATTTACAGAAGAAAGCATTACATCTTCAGAAATAACTATTATAGTGCTTTAATTTAAGTAATCGTTGCATTTTTCATTTTATTAGGGAAACGGTGCCGTTGGCATGAATTGCCCGGCAGCAGTTAGTATATACTTCAATGCAGAGATAGCCGCCGTGGATGGCGATGGCGCGGGCTTTTTCCAGAGCGCCCGGCAGCGGCTCGCCGGCTTTGTAATGCTGGACGATGTTCCCCGCCAGATCCAGGGAATGCACTTCATAAGGCCTGCCAAGGCAACAGGCGGCCACAATGCCCAGTAACACGCCGGAAAATTCTATTTCCGGAAATTCGTCTTTCAGCGCGTCGATTAACTCCTTTACCTGGCTGTGGTTGCAAACATGGCCGCCCGCGTCAAGTTTGCGCAGGGCGTCAATATACGCCTGAGATCGCGGTTTGCGCAAGAGTCTGTCTATTTGGGCTTGGCTCATTTTGGGTGTAGCTATCTTGCTTTCCTGTTGCAAGGTTGCGTTCAGCATGTTATTTTGTTGCACGTTGGTTTTTTCTTGCGGCCTAAGCAGCGGCCTGGGCATAAAAACACCTCTCCTTTGTTCCATATTGGCTTGAATTGCCCGTGCTTTCAAACATGTGTCAAAGCAAGACTTTACGCATTTTACCAGCCTTTTTGTCGGCGGCAATCTTCTCGCTCCCAATTGGCTTGCCGGAGGCGGGGACGGCCCGCTCCCGCCCCCACTCGCGGATGGCCTCGATCTTTTCCGGGCTGGTCTGCGAAAGCGGCACGACATTGTTAAAGGTCGAGAGCATGTTGTCTTCCGTAAGCGCAAATTCTTTATTGGCAATCCTTCTATAGGCCAGTTCCCGGACAGTCGATTCAATGTCGGCGGCGGTAAAACCGTCGGTTATTTCGACGATTTTGTCGGAAAACGGCCCGGAAAAAGACAGTTTCAGATATTTGCGCATATAGATTGCCAGTATATCCCGCCGCTCATCGGCGGTGGGCAGGTCAACGAAAAACAGTTCGTCGAACCTTCCCCGGCGCAACAATTCCGAAGGTAACATGGAAACGTCGTTGGCAGTAGCGACGACAAATACTTGCTTTTTGCACTCTTGCAGCCAAAACAGGAACTGGCCGACCATGCGCGTTGACACCCCGCCGTCGCTTGAACTGCCGGCGCCGGAGAGTCCTTTTTCAATCTCGTCGATCCACAGCACGCAGGGAGAGACATTTTCCGAAGTGGTCAGCGCATCTTTAAGCTGTTGCTCGGACTGTCCCACATAACTGCCTTGCACGGTGGCAAAATCCAGCCGATACAGCGGCAGTTTCCAGTTGGCGGCGATGGACTTGGCCGAAAGCGATTTGCCGCAGCCGGGAACGCCCACCAGCAATATACCGCGCGGCGACTGCAGCCCTAAGGCCTTCATCTCGTCGCGTTTTTCGGGGGTTAACAACGCCTTTTTTTCATCCAGCCATTTACGCAGTCCGTCAAGCCCTCCCACATCTTTAACGCTTTCATCCACATCAATCTTTTCCAGCCCGGATATGTCAGAAAACAGGCGATCTTTGGCAAAACGAATTTCATCCAGGTCGCTCTTGCGGATGGATTTGTTGGCTATCAGGGCGGCGATGACGTTCTCCGCCTCTATCCTGGTCACGCCCGCGAGCATGGAAGCCGCTTCGCGGATGTCGTGGTTGTCCCATTCAATGGAAATATCGCTGCGGTAGTCGTCGATATATTCTTTGATTATGCCATGCATTTCAGCCTCATTCGGCAGGTCGATTTTTATCGTCATGCCTAACCGCTGCAATTGGTTCCAGACGGAACTGCTGGTCAGCACCATGATAACGCCGCCCGCTTCGTTGGCCATCGTGACCAGGTCCAGCAGCTGCCGCGAGTCGCCGTTGTCGCTGCTCAGATCGGGTACTTCCGTAAGGATCAGTGTGAGATTTTGCCGGCGCTTCATTTGCTCGCCCATAAAATCCATGGCGCCATAGACTGATTTGTCCTCGTTCAGCACCTTGCCTGATACAAGGTCGTACACGCCTTTGGAAAGCGTGTGTACAAAAAAAGAGAGAGTCAGCTCTTCGGCGACATTTTTTAGAATATCCAGAGTGCGCGCCCGCTCTATGGTATTTATGGCAATAAAGGGTATGCGCGCCACGCAATACCGCTTGAGCAGTTCCCTGCTTTTTATGGTGTCGCTCATAGCGCGTCCTCCTCGCCTGACGGCATACCCCAATTTACTTTGTGGTTTCTTACTATGCTGGACAATTTGCCGGAACGGTCCTTTTGCGCGGAAGCTTCCAACGACTGCTGTATACGGTCGGCCTGCGCCCGCACGAGAGCGGCGTATTGCCCGCGGTCTTTTTCCGGGATAACCGGCAGGTTGATCGCTTGCAACAAAAAACCCATCTCCCCCCGCAGGGAAAGCAAGGCCTGTACAATGCCGCGATCCTGTCCGCGGGCGTTGTTCATGTCTTTTTGAAATTTATCCGCAGCCATATTCATGCGGCAATTGATCGCTTCCGTGAGTTTTTGGGCAAAGCGCTCGGCTACGCCCGCCTGCCACTCAATAGTGCCCTCGTGCATACAGCGGAGCGTTTCCTGGTCATTGTTTTTCTCTTTTAACTCGTTGAGGACTACCGTCCAATCATAATAAGTGCGCGGTATTGCGCTCATCGCCTCGCCGCCCTTCTCACCACGACTTGCGGCGGTTCCAGGCTCCACTCGGGAAGGCCGGAGGCAAAAATCAATTCCCGCTCGTCCGTCGCTCCTATGTCGCCGCACTCGTCGGCCACCGCCAGGGCTCCATTCAAGGCGGAAAAGCCACAGTTGGCCTCGGCAG
>JAISPA010000090.1 GCA_031275255.1 Acidaminococcales bacterium
CCGACAAAGGACGCGCCGGCCGCGACCAGGCGCGGAACCCATGCGGCCATATCTTCCGGCGATAAAGGGAACACTGTCCTTCCGTTTTCGATTACCGGCAGTCCGGCATTGGGCTGCACGGAAACCGGGAGGTTAGTTTCTTTCGCCAATTCCGCCACCAGCGGCAGCAACTGTTCGGGACCAAGCGAGCAGTTCAGGCCGACGACGCTGACGCCCAACGGTTCCAGCAGGGCGGCGGCCGCCGCCGCGCCGGAACCGGTTACGGTGCGGCCGTTTTCGCCTAAGGTGAGCTGCCCGATGATCGGCAGCCGGCAGGCCGCCTTGGCCGCCAGCACGGCGGCGCGCATTTCCTGCAGGTCAATAATGGTTTCGATTAGTATGTAGTCCGCGCCCGCCCCGGCCAGTGCTTTTATCTGTTCTTCGTAGGCCGCGGCGGCCTCGTCAAAAGAACAATCGCCGAGCGGCGCGATAAGCCGCCCGGTCGGGCCGGCGGAACCCGCAACAAGAGTGTCCCGACCGCAAGCGCCGCGCGCGGCGCGCACGGCGGCGGTTACTATTTTGCCGACTTGGGTTTCCAGGCCGAAATCTTTCAATTTCAGCCGGTTGGCGCCGAAAGTGTTGGTTTCAATGATGTCTGCGCCGGCCGCGATATATTCCCGGTGTATCGCCGTTACCCGGTCGGGATTTGTTACGGCCGCGTATTCCGGGCAGGGTTTGTCCGCCAGGCCGAACGCCTGCAATTGAGTGCCCATAGCGCCGTCAAACATCTTCAGCATCGTTTTTTGTCCTCCTTAACCGGCAACCGGTGTTTTCACAGTATGCGCAGGCGTTCCCGGTCTGGCCCGGCTGCATGAAGGAACCGAACCCCAGCGCCGCGGTTATGCTCTTGCGCGGCGTAAGCATGAACGACCCGGTCGCGCTGAGGCCGATCCGTGCCGCGCCCGACAGTTCCAAAAGCCGCGGCTGCTCTTTTATGTCCCAGTCGCCGTAACCGGGGCTGAACCGCCGCCCGGCGCGCAGCCCCAACGCCCTGACCGAAGACGCGGCGAAAGCGCATACGCTGTCGGCCGCCTGTTCCACCGCGCTGTCCGCCGCGGCGTCCAGCAAAAGCGCCTTGGTGTATTCGCCGGCGGCAAACAGTTGATCGACGCGTGTTTCGATGTCGCCGCCGATGCTTACGGCCAGAACGGCGACCTTGGCCGCGCCGCGCAGATGCCCGCAGAGTTTAAGGCTTTGGGGGGTATAATCGCCGCTGGGAATTTTCAGCGCGGGCGCCTGATAGTCATATACTTCCCACGCGCCGGCCGGGCGCGCGTAGAGCAAAGCATCCCCCAGCGCCGCCGCGATTGCGGCGGGAGGCAGTTCTTCGCTTTGCCGCATACCGGCGTAGCGCAGCATTTCTTTTTTATTTATACGGCCTAACATGGGATTGAATAAAGGCAAAAAAACACCCCTTCCAAGGACTGAGCTTGAACCGCAAGCCATTTCCCGCGCATCGGGTACGAACCTTGCCCAACGGATTTAAAATCCGGCGCGCAGCCGCCCCGTGTGCGCTTACAACCGCCAAGTACCGCTGCTTTGCGGCTCAAGTTCAGTTTCAAGCCGGCCCGGCGGCATGCCCTGTTTCAGGGGGCGACAGCGCCCCGGCCGGCAAAAGCGATCTTTTCCCCGGCCGGCCCTTTCGGCACGGGGACGATTATTTTTTGCCCGGGGCGGATCACGTTGCCCGCGTCCAGCCGGTTTTCTTTGTAAACGCGTTCCACCACCGCCCGTATATCTTCGCCGGCAACGGCGAACCCGTTGCTGATCGACCAAACGGTATCTCCCGGCAGCACGGTGATTTCCACGTACTCAAACGCTTCATCCGGCACGGCCAAAGGCAGTAGGGCAAAAGAACAGACGATAGCCGTGATGAACAGGATCATTGTCATTTTTGTTTTATTCATAAGTCCCTCTCCGAACAATTGTTTGTTATAAGCAAATATTACCAAACATTTGTTCGGAAGGACAACTGTCATTTTTCCCGTTTTAAGGTATTTATGTCCGCCGCGCTTTTATTAGCTTGCTTTTTCTTCTGTTTTCTAACCGCTGAAATATACATGCAGCAACCACATGTAAGCAGGCACCACGAACATAAAAAGAAAGGTCGAGACGCTGGTAAGGATGGCCGCATATTTTACGTCCACCCCGTAAGTCGCGGCGATGACCGGCAGGGCCACCGCCACCGGAGCGGCGGACTGCATGACCAGGACTTTGAATTGCATGGGATTTGTCGGTATGAGCATGCTCAGGCAGAATATGGAAACAGGTCCGATGACAAACCTCCCTATATGCGCTATGAACATATCTGTATCCATTTTAAGTTCGCCGATTTTCGTCTTGCTTAAAGCGAAGCCGACGAAAATCATGGCCAGAGGTGTGGTCATGCCGCCGATGTAACCCAAAGTGGTTTTAAGAACGGCGGGGATTTTCAGCCCGAGGGCAATGACGGCCGAGGCCGTTATCAAACCGATAAGCGGGGAAAAAAGAATTTTTTTCAATGTGTCTAAAACGCTTATCCGCGCGGCGCTTTCCGCTCCTTCGGCCGCAGCCTGATAGACCGCTACGCACCACAAGGCGGTGGTATTGGCGATGAAATATTCAAAGACGTACACGGAACTGTCTTCGCCGAACAGCGCGATGTTAAGCGGCAACCCTATATATATGCAGTTGGAGACGTAGAACATGCTTTTGTATATGGCGCGCCGGCCTTTTGGTATGTTGCGCAGGCGGCAGACGGCGCTGCCCACATAATAACTTATGACGACCGACAGGATCGGAATGAGCAGTTCATGAAACAGCGTCAGGAAAGTTTCGCGGGTGAAACTGTTCGTTATATTCAGCAAAACCATGCAAGGCAGTGATATTCTGGTAACCAGGCTGGAAATCAGCTTGGCGCCGGCGTCGTCTATCCAGCCCCGGAGGGAGATAGCCAAGCCTATCCCAAGCATTATGCCTATGCTGAGCACACTCTGAAGCGAGTGAAAGATTATTTCCAACGCAAACACTCCTGATGAAAAAATTTATTGCCTGACCAACCCGCCCCAAGGCTCCGCCCAAGGAAGTGCCGCCGCTTGCCTGTCCCTTAAAGGGCAGGCGGCGTTTCGCCGGATATGGCATCCCGTCCATCCCCGGCCTTCATAACTGTGGCATGGATCAGACTGCTATTAGCCGCCGCTTTGCAAAATGTTTTTCATCCAGGCCGTCATGGCCAGTTTGCCAAATTCACGCCAGGTGGAGCATTTGCCGTTATGTTTGGCGATATAGGCGTCCCATCTTTCCGCCGGTATTTTTTCTATTTCCATTGGACTCATTATGCCGAACCCGCTGCGGAAAAGTATGTCGTCCAGAGAGGAAAAGTCGCTGTGCAAAGCTAAAAACTCATAAGAGAAAAAATCCTCAAACCCTACTGTTTGCAAATGTTCAAACAGTTTTTTATCTTCTTTGAATTTGGCCAGCAAGCGTTGAAATTCCTGTTCGTCAGCTTCCGTAAACATCGGTCGCCTCACTCGTCAAACACGCCGTCGTCTTTTTTGATAACCGGCCTGTCGGCCGATGCCGTCGGCTTTTCAGCCGGCGCGGTTTGCGCAGCGGCCGGCGTTGCTATTGTGGCGGCCGGCGTCCGATCGCCCGTGAAAAATTCTTCGTTGACGCTGTCCCACCTTATCCGCAATTCTTTCCGCCCCGCCCCGGCGCTCAACACGATGTCGCGCCGGCTGTCCATCTGCAGGGGCGCGTTCAGCACGTCAAGCGGCGAAAAGCCGTTTACCGCTATCGCCTTTATCGTCCCCGTCCGGTCTTCGCCGAGAATTACGACTTCCGACAGGCGCACATACCTGCCGGTTACCGCCCCGAGGCCCAGTATAACGACTTCTTCGCGCGAACTGTCCCTAAGGTTTGTTTTGTAAAGCGAATAAGCGCGGCTGCCCGACAGCCGCACGACGGAAACCCCCCCTCCGTTGGTGGAAAAAGCGATCAGCAGCAGGCGGCTGTTGTTGTTTTGCGCTATTTCCTCCGCGTACAATGTTTTGGTCTCGCCGCCAAAATCGACCGTCAGGGGCGACGATAAAAGCCCATTGCCATCAAAGGAATATTTCTGCGCAATATAGCGGCTTTCCGCCGACACCGCCGCGGTCGCGGCGAATAATGCCGCGCAGGCAAAAAGCAAGCCATAAAAAAGTTTTTTGTACATAAAAGCCCCAACTCCTTTTCCGTCAAATTGAACCATATTTGAGCCTTCACGAACACCGGAAATGACCCTGCGCTCCGTCAGGGTCATTTCACAGATCGGATTTTTAATGGCGGTGTCCGGTGCAGGCGCTTTCACAGCCGCCACATTCGTCGTCGTCCATCCTGATGTCGCTGTAATCTAAGCCGCGCCTTTTTTTATAGTCGATTATCGCAGCCTTCAACGCGTCGGCCGCCAGGTTCGAACAGTGCATTTTTACCGGCGGCAGCCCGTCCAGCGCTTCGGCGACCGCTTTGTTGGTCAGCTTCTGCGCCTCGGCGATGGATTTGCCCCGCGCCAGTTCGGTGGCTATGCTGCTGGTGGCGATCGCCGCGCCGCAGCCGAAAGTCTTAAACTTGATATCGGTTATTATCCCGTTGTCAACTTTGATAAAAAACTTCATTATATCGCCGCAAACGGGATTGCCGACCTCGCCTACGCCGTCGGCGTCGGCTATTTCGCCGACGTTGCGGGGATTGGCGAAATGATCCATTACTTTTTACGGATACACAAACCCCTACCTCCCTGGTTCATTTTTCCCGCCCTACCGGGCAGGCCGCGCAGTTTTTGAGTTCCTGCCGGCCGCAGGCGCCCGCCTCGGCCTTGTACACAGGCGACATTTCCCGCAGGAATCCCGCTATCGGCGGCAATTTTTCCAAAAGATAATCTATCTCCTCTTTAGTCGTCTCCGGCGACAAGGTAAGCCGCAGCGACCCGTGCGCCGTCGCGTGGTCAAGCCCCATAGCCAAAAGCACATGCGACGGGTCAAGCGACCCCGAGGTGCAGGCCGAACCGCTGGAAGCCGATATTCCGTCCATGTCAAGCCTAAGGAGCATTCCCTCGCCCTCAATATAGCGTATGCTGACATTGACATTGTTGCTCAGGCGTTTTTCTGGATGGCCGTTAAGTTTTACGTAAGGTATTTTTTCGAAAATACCGTCAAGCAAATAGTCGCGCAGCTTTTTCATGTGCGCATTGTTCTTCTCAAATCCGGCGGCGGCCAGCTCACAGGCTTTGCCCAGCGCGACCGCGCCCGGCAGGTTCTCCGTCCCCGCCCGGAATCCTCTTTCCTGTCCGCCGCCGTGAATGAGCGGCGGCATCCTGACGCCTTTTCGCAAGTAGAGCGCGCCCACGCCTTTAGGACCGTGTATTTTATGCGCGGTCAGGCTCAAAAGATCTATGTTGTCGCGTTCCACGTCAATGTCAATATGGCCGGCCGCCTGCACCGCATCGGTGTGCAGCAGTATTTTGCGTTCGCGGGCAACGGCGCCGATTTCGCGGATCGGCATTATCGTCCCGACTTCGTTGTTGGCGTACATTATGCTGATCAGGATGGTATCGGGACGGATCGCCGCTTTTACCTCCTCCGGCGTTGTCAGGCCGAATTCGTCCACCGGCAGGTAGGTAACGTCAAATCCTTGCTTTTGCAAATATTCGCAAGTATGGATAATCGCGTGATGCTCCACTTTGCTGGTAATTATATGTCCGCCTTTTTTCCCGTAAGCTTCGGCTATCCCGCGCAAAGCCATATTGTCGGCTTCCGAGCCGCCGCCGGTAAAAATTATCTCTTCCGTCTTGGCCCCGATCAGCGCGGCTACCTGGGCGCGCGCCTCCTCCAGCGACTTTTTCGCCGTCCTGGCTTCGGCGTAAATGCTGGAAGGATTGCCAAAATTGTCCCGCAGGGCGAGCGTCATCGCCTCAAGCACTCTTGGGTCGATTTTGGTCGTCGCAGCATTGTCCAAATAAACACGTTGCATATATAAACCCCTCTTTCCTTTTCACGCAAGCCGCCTGAAAACCAACCGCCTGCCCGGGCGGCTGACCGGTCAGGTTTATTCCGACTTGCCAAGTCGGATTTTAACTCAATGATAGCAGATAATTTCCCGCTTGTAAATAGAGCGGAGCAAAAGTATTTTGCGTACAGGCTTCAAGACGGCGCGCGCAGCACGTCGGGGTTGCCGGGATGCGCGCCCGGGGTGAAGGCGTATCCTTCGTAGACCCGCCCGTCCGCACTGACTGTTGCTTTGTACTGATAATTTACGCCGGAGAGGTTGTCGCGTTCGGTTTGCTTTGTTATCCTGACCGTTATCCCGCCCCGTTCGCCGCGCAGGGTATAAAGCCAGCTTTCGCCGCTTCCCGGCGCGGTTTCGGATTTTTGCGGATTGCTGTAGAAAAAGGCGCGGGCCGGTTTGGCGGGCAGCTCAAAAATGGCTTCGTCCCCGGTCAGTATCCGCAGCCGCCAATAAGGACGGTTGCCGACACAGACAAAGTCGGCGGGGAAAGACACGTCATCCAAAGGCCAGGAATACGCCTTCTGCATACGCTCCACTACGAAGGAACGGGGATAAGTCTCCTGTTTCAGCGTCAGGGTTTTTTCCGTAACGCCTTTTAATTCCGCCATAATGTAATTGCCGTCCATGCCTGCGATCTGGCGCATCTCTTTGAACAGCTGCCCGGTCTTGCCCACCAGCAGCATATACTGTTTGCCGCCGGCCGGTTTGAAAAGATCAAGGCCGTCGACGCAAACATACAGTCCCTTTACCCGTTCCGACAGGCTGGCGTCGATCTGCTGCGCGATTTCCGCTAAAGACTGCATGACTTTGCTGTCCGGCACATAGTTTTGCGCCGCCCAGGCTTCGGCCGCCCGGCCGGCGTACCAGCCGGGTTGTGTTTCCGGGTATTTTTGCGCCATCGCCAGGTAGCTTGCCGGCACTTCGCGACTGAGCCGCCCGCCTGACATAGCGTTATCCTCATAAGATATTTTCACCAAATAATCAATCGCCTTGTTTTTGTATAATAAGGACGCCGCCGCCGTGCGGTACGACAGAGGGTACTTGCGCAGGTAATTTTCTATTTTCAAAAGCAGGGCGGCCTTTTCCCGGCATGATTGGGCAATATCGCCGGCGCGCGCCTTTACCGTTTTCGACTCGTCGAGACAAATTTCAAAATAGTCCCGTATCTCCTCCGTGACTTTCCCGCCGTAAGCCCGCAAAAGATAGGCGTAATCCGGCCAGGGATAAAAATGCCCGTCTTTTTCTTCAATATAATAGCCGCTTGCCAGCGTTTCACGGATTATTCCGTTCATAGCGGCGTCAGGCAAAAGATGTATTTTATCAGGCGAAAATTCCTGCCCGAAGACGGCGCGCATCGCCTGCTGCAATCCCGGATCCAGAAAACGGGCGTTGACCGCCGACCAATTGTACTTTAATTCATCTTCCACCAAAAGCGCCAGCCGTCCGCAATCGTCT
>JAISPA010000115.1 GCA_031275255.1 Acidaminococcales bacterium
CTGCCGAAAGGAAAAGGCGCGCGGCTCCTCATCACCCGGTTGTATTTGCATCCGGGAAAAGTCCAGAGAATTTTTATCCACCCGCGCCGGCGTGCCGCTTTTAAAGCGCATGGTTTTCAGGCCGAGTTTGTTGAGGCAGGCGGACAGGCGGCAGGCGGAACGCATACCGTTAGGCCCGCCTGCGTAATTTACCTCGCCGTAAATGATCCGGCTGCGCAGGTAAGTGCCGGTGGCAATGACAACCGCGCCCGCCGCGAAAATTTCTCCCGCTTCGTCCCGCACGCCTGCCACCGCGCCGCTATTCAGCAGAATTTCATCGATCATCAGTTGTTTTACGTCAAGGTTTTCCTGTTCCTCCAAGGTTTGTTTCATCAGGCGTTGATAGAGGGATTTATCTGCCTGTATGCGCAGCGCCCGCACGGCGGGCCCTTTGCCCTTGTTCAAAACGCGCGCCTGTATAGCGGCCTGATCGGCAATTATCCCCATTTGCCCGCCCAAAGCGTCCACTTCGCGCACCAAATGCCCTTTGGCCGGGCCGCCGACCGAGGGATTGCAGGGCATAAACCCAATATTGTCCATGCTGATAGTCGCCATCAGCGTCTTCGCTCCCAGCCGGGCGCCGGCCAGCGCCGCTTCACAGCCGGCGTGTCCGCCCCCGATAACAATGACGTCATAGTTATCGGCCACTTAGTCCTCCTATTTGCCCAAACAAAACCGGGAAAATATTTCCCGCAGTATTTCATCGCTGACCGTCTCGCCGGTAATCCGTCCCAGTTCATAAAAAGCGTTTTCACAGTCGATCAAGAGACAGTCCGGCGGCAACCCCGCCCGCGCCGCCGCCAGAGCGTCTCTGAGGCTGGCCGCCGCCTTCGCCAGGAGTTCGGCGTGCCTCTGTTCCTGCACACAGACCCCTTCCGCCAAAAGCGCCCCCGCGCCGCCGGCCTTTTGCCTGAGGCGCGCCTGAAAAACCGGCCAGCCGCTTTTATCTTTTACGGATATGTTTATCATGTCCTGTTCCGCGCAGCCGGTAAGCGCTTTTACTTCCGCACGCGCCGTCCTGGCCGGCAGGTCGCTTTTGTTGATTAAAATAAGACATGGTTTGCCCGGAAAATTAGTCAGCAAAAACCGGTCGTCCGCATCCAAAGGTTCCGATCCGTCCAGGACGAACAGCAGCAGATCCGCCCGCCGCATTTTTGCCAGGCTTTTTTCTATGCCGATTTTTTCTATTTTGTCGGCTGTTTCCCGCACTCCCGCCGTATCGACGAGAATCAGCGGCATATCCGCGAAAAACAGTTCCTGTTCTATGCTGTCCCTGGTTGTCCCCGCCATTTCCGTGACGATAGCCGCGTCGTACCCGGCCAGGCTATTGAGCAGGCTGGATTTCCCCACGTTGGGTTTGCCGGCGATCACCGCCCGCAGTCCGTCCTTGATCACCCGGCCGGCTGGGGCTGTATTCAGCAGCCGGTCCGCCTGGCATCCCACTTCCGTCAGGAGAGCGATCCATTCGGCGGCGGACGGCTGCTCCAAATCTTCCTCCGGATAATCAAGCGCCGCCTCTACCCGCGTCAGCATCTCTTTCAGCTTTGCACGCATAGTTTTAATTTCAAAGGACAACAGCCCTTCCTGCTGGTAAACCGCCTGACGCAAGGCCGCTTCGCTGCCGGCGCGGATTATGGACATCACGGCTTCCGCCTGGGTCAAGTCTATGCGCCCGTTCAAAAACGCTCTTTGGGTAAATTCTCCCGGCCAGGCCAGACGCGCGCCGTGCGCGCGCGTCAGCGCCAGGACTTTTCCCAGCGCCATCCGGCCGCCGTGGCAATGTATTTCCACTACGTCCTCCGTCGTATAAGAACGGGGGGCGCGCATGTAAACGCAAAAGACTTCGTCAATTATTTTGTCCTGATCATAAATGTGCCCGTACAGCATCTTATGGCTGCCGGCCGCCGCAAGCGAAAGACCGTTTTGGGCTTTAAAGATTTTGCCGGCAATCTGCGCGCTGACGGGACCGCTTATCCGGACGATGCCGACTGCGCCTTCGCCGGCGGCCGTGCAAACGGCGCTTATCGTATCAGGGGGCATGTTCTTCTCCCATATTATATGTATATATTATGCGGCAACTGCGCCGGTCAGCGCAAGGCGGCGCCAAAACCAAAGCGGCCGCCTTCGCGCCGAAGGACAGCCGCTTTGGTTTATTTTTTGGGCGTTATCACCACATGCCGGTAATGGCCTTCGCCTTCGCTGTACGTCGTGATCCGCCGGTCATCCTGCAGCGCCATATGAATTATCTTGCGCTCGTGCGAGTTCATCGGCTCAAGCGCCACGCGCTCGCTGCGGCGCCTGACCTTGTCCGCCAGCCGCAGGGCCAACCTGCTCAGGGTTTCCTCCCGCCGCTTGCGGTAGTTTTCAATGTCCAACTGTATCTTGACCCAATTGTCATGTCCCTTGTTGGCAACCAGGTTGACCAGATACTGGAGGGCGTCAAGCGTCTGTCCATGTTTGCCGATCAATATGCCCATGTCCGGGCCGTATATCTCAAAATTGACCATATCGTTCTCGCCGGCGAATTTTTCAATCAAAACCTCTATCGCCATTTTCCCAAAAACGCCGGACAAAAATTCTTTCGCCGTTTCCGCCGGAGCAACAGCGCGCACAGATACGCGGACGGTAACCTGCTTTGCGCCAAACAAGCCGAATAAGCCCTTTTTTTCTTTTTCCTCCACTATTTCGTATTCTACTTTGTCTCTTTCCACGCCGATCTCGTCCAAAGCGGCTTTAAGCGCTTCTTCCAGAGATTTCCCGGTTTTTTCGACTATGTTGGGCATTCTTTCAAGACCTCCTTTTACTGGCGGATTTTTGCCCGGCCCCTGCCGCCGCCTGTTTATCCCCGCGCGCTTGCCAAAATTGCTGCGCGCCCTGCAAAATATTGGTCGTTACCCAATAAAGGACCAGCCCGGAAGCAAACTGCAAACTGATGTAACCGATGAAAAGCGGCATGAAATAAAGCATCATCCGGTTCTGGCCGGAGGAGGTGTCGGGCATGGTATAATAAGACTGCGCGAAGGTAGTCAGACCCGACAGAACAGGCATTATATAATACGGATCCGGTTCCGCTAAACTTGGCAGCCACAAAAAAGACGGCAGGCTGCCGCCATAATTGAATCCTTTCAAGGCGAAAAAAACACCCATCAGGACAGGCATCTGCGCCAAAAGCGGCAAACATCCGGCCAAAGGGTTAAACCCGGTTTCCTTGTACAATTTCAAAGTTTCTTCCTGCAATCTCTGTTTATCGTTTTTATATCTTTCCTGCAGTTCTTTCAGCCGCGGCTGTATTTCCTGCATGGCTTTAGTTGATTGTATCTGTTTTTTTGTCAAAGGATACATTATTAATTTTATCATAAGAGTGAACAAAATAATGGCAAAGCCGTAATTGGCGAAGCCTACGGCCGCGCTGGCCTGGTAACAAAGTTCAATCGCTTTTTGCACAAATTCTACAAATAAATCCGTTATGCCCGCCATTTTTATAACATCACTCCTAAAATATCCCGGCTTTTGACATTTTTTCTCTCAAACAACCGGGTCATAGCCGCCTTTATTAAAGGGATGGCAACGCAATATCCTCTTAACAGCCAAAAAAATCCCCCTGGCTGCGCCGTATTTTTCTATGGCGGTTACGGCGTAAGCAGAACAGGTCGGATAAAACCGGCAATTAGCTCCCAGAAACGGCGACACGCACAATTGGTAAAAACGGATAAATAAAATAAGCGCTCTTCGCATCTTTTCAACATTCCTTTTTTGCCAAAATCCGCGCTTTTTCCGCCAGCCTTAAAAAGGACTTTTCAAACAGTTCCCGCCGGGCTTTCAGCAAAGGCCGCCGGGCAATCCAGATAAAAGCGGCGCCGCTTTTCACCTTATGCTGAAAATGCCGGCAAACTTCCCGCATCATTCTTTTCATCCGGTTCCGGCGCACGGCGTTGCCGAGTTTTTTGCCCGCCGCCACGCCGAATTTTTTCTCCGCCGTCCCGGACAAAGGCAATACATACAAAATTCCGGCATAATCGACGAAAGACCGGCCTTTTTCATAGACCCGCTGAAAATCTTTCTTTTTACGCAAACGCAAAGAGCGCCCGAATTTATACCTCAACCGCCCGCCGTTTTCAGCCATTGACCATTTTCCCCGCCTAACCGCCCGGCCGGAAACGGGCTGCTTTCCCAGCCGCGCAGCAAATCACGCCAGGCGGCGCGCCGCCCGAAAAAGAGCAGAAATAAATCCGCCGGATTATGCGATTTAAGCCGACAGCCTTTTGCGCCCCCGCGCGCGGCGCCGCTTCAAAACCGTACGTCCGCCGACGGTTTTCATTCGTTCACGAAAGCCGTGCGTCCGTTTGCGCCAAAGATTGTTTGGCTGGAAAGTCCTTTTCATCGCGCAAAATCCTCCTGTAACATCCGCCGTTTGCAAACAGCCGTTATTTTTAAAGATAGCTATAGAAATTATATGTTAGATAACAAAGCCTGTCAAGAATTTTGCATTTTGCTTTTTTGCGGTGAAAATTGCAAGTTAAATTGCCCGCGATAGTTTTATCCACTTACACTAAGCTGTCCTGTAAATATCATTGGCTGTTTTGTACCCGAACATCCTCCTCGGGTAGTTGTTCATCCACTGCTCTATCCTCTTGATGTCGCTGTCTTTGTATTTGCCAATGT
>JAISPA010000259.1 GCA_031275255.1 Acidaminococcales bacterium
GCCGGCAGCCTGCCGTTAAAACCGCTTTTTCCCGCCGGGTTCAGCCCGGCTTCACGCAAAAATCCCACCACCATCTCCGCTACCGCCGGGGCCGCGGTCAGGCCCGGCGACTGCATTCCGGCCGCCTGCACGAGTCCGCGCGTTACGGCGGAATTTCTCACAACAAAGTCGTCTGTGTCGGAAATCGCACGCAGGCCGGAAAACTGTGTGATAACGGAAGAGAGCGGCAAGTCCGGGATTATATTTCTTGCGGTTTGCACCACGAAGTCCAGGCCTTTGCCGGTTGTGGCGGTATCTGCGCTGTCGGCGGCGTTTTCCGCGTTAGGCCCGATAAAACATTCACCGTTGTAAGTGGAGGCCGCCAGCACTCCTTTGCCGTATTGGCCGGGAATGGGAAAAACGACCGAATTGACTAGGTTTTTAGTAGCCGCGCGGTCAAAAACCAGATATTCGCCGCGCCTTGGCGTGATGGTAAAACTCCTGTCGCCGGCCAGCCCGCTTACCTCGCCGGCGTCAAGGCCGGCCGCGTTCACGGCATAACGGGTCCGAATCTGTCCTTGGTTGGTATTGACGGCGCTAAGACGGCCGCTTTCCATGTCAAACCCTTTTACTTCACAGTTAAGGAGTATCCGCGCGCCGTTTTGCGCGGCACATTCGGCAAAAGCGACCGCAGCGGTAAAAGGAGAAATTACACCGGCCGTCGGCGCGTAAAGAGCGGTTTTTATGTCTTTGGCAAGATTGGGCTCGCGTCGGAAGATTTCATCGCCCGCAAGCAAAGCGAGGCCGGGTACGCCGTTTTGCGCGCCGCGCGCGTAAAGTTCTTCGAGAACGGCTGTTTCATCCCCGGTCTTTGCCACCACCAGGGAACCCGTCCAGCGGATTTCCAGGCCAAGTTCGTCTTCCAGCTGGTGGTATAAAAAGTTGCCGCGCGCGTTGGTAAGCCCCTTGACGCTGTCCGGCTCGGGATCAAAGCCGGCGTGCAGTATACCGCTGTTGGCCTTGGTAGTTCCGGTTGACAAGTCAGGTGCTTTTTCGGTCAGCGTTATCGCCAGGTTATATTTTGACAACTCACGCGCTATGGCGGCGCCGACAATTCCGCCGCCGATAACGACGACGTCGGCCGTCAGGATATTGCGCATCTTATCGCTCATCTTTCGCAAAGCGTGCCCACACCGCTTAAAATGGATATTTTACTGTTTTGTTCGCGAAAATTTGCTATAATAAAGCAAAATTAAAAAACGTACTGTGAGGCGCCATGATGATATTTACTTCTGTTGAATCGCAAATGATAATAAGGCTGGTTCTGGCCTGTGTCCTCGGCGGTCTTATCGGGCTGGAACGGGCGAGCGGCGACCGTCCGGCCGGTTTTCGCACACATACCTTGGTCTGTATGGGTTCATGCCTGTTCATGCTCGTATCTATTTATGGCTTCACTGGTATGGGGACGGTACGTGATCCCGCGCGGCTGGCGGCTCAAGTAGTCAGCGGCATAGGCTTTCTCGGCGCCGGCACGATATTGCACGAAGGCGTCAACGTCAAAGGCCTGACAACCGCGGCCAGCATCTGGATGATATCGGCCATCGGGCTGGCCGTGGGCGCGGGGCTGTACAGCATAGGCGTGTTCGCCACTATGCTCATGCTGGGTACGCTGCTCTTTCTGGGGCGCTGGGGCATAATCGCCAATTTCGCCAAACACAGCGAACTTTACCTGCTTACGATAAAAGCTAAAGACCTGCCTGGCAATATAGAAAAAATTACGGAACATCTGCGCATTGACGGCGTAAAAATAAAAAGCGCCAATGTTACGCGCGATTTGGTAAACGAGACGATCGCGTTCAGTATTTATGTACGCATCGACAACGAAAAAATGGACTGTTTCAATAATATCCTGACAGAGATAAAAAATTTCGCCGGTATTACAAGCGTGGAAAATATCATGCATATGAAATGACTTTGACCAAAAACATTATAACACAAAAGCGGGAGATAAAAAATAAATTGGATGTAAATATAAAAAAGCGCATAGCAAAAATCAAATGTTTTCTTTTTGACATGGACGGCACCGTTTACCTTGGCAGCCGGCTTTTGCCCGGCGCGGCCGAAACCTTGGCCGCGCTGAAAGCCGGCGGGCGGAAATATTGTTTCCTTACCAACAATTCTTCGCGCGATCCGGCTTATTACCGGAACAAACTGCGGAAAATGGGTATTGAAACTAAAAGCGCCGACATAATAATATCGTCCCACTCACTGCTTGATTATCTGTCCGGCCAGCCCGGGCGGAGACTGTTTGTGCTTGGCGTCGGGGCGCTTAAAAGCCTTTTGCGCAAGGGAGGGCATACTGTCGTCTCAGAAGGCGGCCGCGCCGTCGATTATGTGGTCGTCGGGTTTGACACCGGACTCAATTATAAGAATCTTGTCATAGCCTGTCAGTACGTAGACGGCGGCGCGCCTTACATTGCCACTCACCCCGATGTACGCTGCCCGCTGGAGGACGGCAGATATATTCCCGACTGCGGCAGCCTGCTGGCGCTTATCAAAGCGGCCACCGGCAAAGATTGTTTGATAACGGCGGGAAAACCCAGCCGTTACATGATCGCCGCCGCCTTGCGGCGCACAGGCTTTAAGCCCGAAGAATTGGCCGTGGTAGGCGACAGGCTTTATACCGACATCGCTTTGGGGTGCGCCGCCGGCATATTTTCCATACTGCTGCTCTCAGGCGAAACAACCGTGAAAGACTTGGAAAACAGCGCTTGGCAGCCTGATCTCATATTGAACGGCATAGGCGATATGCTTGATTTTTTGCGTGCCTGAAATTTGCGCGTGTTTTAACCGGGCAGCAGTATTAGGCCTATGCCGGCAGGGTTTGCATATTTGTCAAGAAAGGAAAACATCCGGTTTTCGTTTCCCCTGCCGCTTTGGGAAAACGCGGGCGAATTGGCCAAAGCCGCCGTCGTTTCTTAGTGAAGCAGGGAAACAGGGATTTTACTGTTTGAGCGTAGCGAGTTTAAAATCCCTCCCGGCGAGTTTGAAACGCATCGGCTGAGGGAATTGAGCGAGAGTTTCCCAAAGGGAAAATTACTTGGGCGCGTTACCGCGCCGGACGGCAAACCGTCTCGCAAAGCTTATCCGTGATTCTAGTCGGATAACAGTATTGATTAAGTGATAAAAAACCGCACGGCCGCCCCCACGCCACACGAAGCCTGGAAAGGCTTCGACACGGGCATAAATGCACGTTCGGGCCGTCAATAGCTGCGGGTTCTCCCTAAATGAAAAAATTTCCGGCAATACACTTTCTACTCTCGCGCAGTCTGCTGACAGGCAAAATGGAAAGGTATTGCCGGAAAATATTTTTTGCGATTTTTTAATATTTGAATTTAGAAGAAATAACGCTCAGGTCTTCCGCCATTTGCGCCAACACTTGGCTGGAGGAAGCTATTTCCTCGGTTGAAGCCGCCTGTTCCTGCGCGGCGGCGGACACGTTGGAAACTTCGCTGAGGATTATATCGACCGCGGCCCTGACGTCACGGGTAGACAATTCGGTGCGTTCCCCTTCTTCCACGGTGGTCTGCACGCTTAACTTGACGTCGGCTATCTGTTTGGCGAGCGAATTGATCAAGGAAGCGATCTGCACGAAAGACTGTCCCGCGCCGTTGACTTTATCCACACCCTGCCCGACCAAATTGCGCTGCTCGTTCATCAGGTCAACGGTACGCTGGATGCTCTGGGTATTTTTGGCGATAAGCTCGTCAATCTCCTGGGCGGCCTTGCCGGATTCTTCAGCCAGTTTGCGCACTTCTTCGGCGACCACGGCGAAGCCTCTGCCGTGTTCGCCCGCGCGGGCGGCCTCAATGGCGGCGTTCAAAGCCAACAGATTGGTTTGGCTGGCTATGCTTGTGATCATTTCCACTATTTCGCTTATTTTGTTGGAACTGTCTTTTAACTCGGTTACCGCTTCGGTAACCTTCGCCGTACCCTCGCCCAGGGAATTTATGCTCTTAACGGCGGTTTCTACGCTTTCGTTGCCTGTGCGCGAAGTTTTGGACGTTTCGTCGGCGGTAGACGCTATGCTGCCGGTTGTCTCCGCTATATTCCGCAATGATTTCACGGAATTTTCCACCAGCGATTTGGCCTGATCCAAGCTGCGGCTGGCCTTTTCGGTGGATTCCAGCATAGTGGTGGAGGCGTTGGCCACCTCGCCCGAGGCGTTGGCCGTCTGGTCCGCGTTGGCGTGCAATTCTTCGCTGGAAGCGGCGATGTTTTCCGCGATACTGCCGATGCTTTTGACTGTCGCCACAAGGTTCTCGCTCATTTTGCTCAGCGCCCGCCCCATAGCGCCAAACTCGTCGCCGCGCGCGGACGTTTCCGGCTTTATCCTGACAGTCAAATCATTGTCGGATATGGACAGCGCGACAGATGTCACTTCGTTGAGCACAGTCGTTATGTTTTTGGAGATATAGAGGCCAAATAACAAAACTAAAAACGAAGCGCCCACAATTATCGCGGCCATAACTTTCAAAATCAGGGAAACCTCGCTTGCCTGCGCGGCATCCATGGCGCGGCTCGCTTTAGTCAGTATGTCAATCAATTCAGACAAAGATGCGTCGAGCTTTTCAAACTCCTTCATATAAGAGCCGTCTTTATAGTCGTTGAATATCGCCAGCCCGGCCGGGTCGCGGGCGTTCCTGGCCAGTTCGCGCGCCCTGCTGTTGGACTGGCGAAACTCCGCGAGCGATTTTTGCATTTTGGCCCTGGCCGCGTCTTCGGCCGCCCCGGATGACACTGTCTTTAAATAATCGGCGATAATGTCATCGTTTTCTTTCGCCGCCTGCTCGGTGTTCGTGGCCAGTGCCCTGATGCGGTTGGCGTCAGTTTCCAAGGCGGCGTCCAAAAGCAGGGCATACCTCTTCCACAGGTTGGACCTCACCTGGTTAATATACATAACCGGCCGGACAAAATTGACGGTCTTGTACTCACTCTCCTTAACATTGTAATCCAGAAAATACCCGCCCATCGCACCAAGCAAAATAGCGACAATCACCGAAATAAATATAAGGAAAAGGATCTTCGTGCGAGTTTTGAAATTTGTAAACGACATTGATAATTGGCCTCCTCTCAAATCTTTTGCCATGATTTAGACTAAACTAAGTACCGGGCGCGATGTGCTTTGCCGTGAAAGAACAAAACGGCGGCGTTTTTTAAGAACGCATTTCAGTTCAGCAATAAAGACAGATATCATACCACTACTATAAAGCTACTATATCCTGGCTATTTTTGCAATCATGTTTTTGCATAAATTCCCGGCAAATAAAAAATGTTGACTATTGACAAGGACGGGCATATAGTTTAAAGTGGCGCACGTGGAAGAACTACCCGGCTTTTTCCCGCGGACGCACGGAAATTCGGCGTCGCGGTCGCGCGGCGCTAATTTTGCCCGCTGTATTTATTTTCAAATCTGGAGATTATTTTCGCCAATGAAAAAATCCTTCCTTTCTCTACCCTTGCTGCTAGTTGCGGCCGGGCATCTGGCGGTGGACCTTGGGCAAGGCGCCCTGCCGGTCCTTCTGCCTTTCATAAGGGATTTGTTCGGTCTAAGCTATACGCAAGTAGGTATAGTGGTAATGGTGCAAAATATCACATCTTCGGTCATACAGCCTCTGTTCGGGTATATGATCGACAAAGTGTACTGGCCGCCGCTTTTGCCTGTCAGCATATTTATTGCGGCCATCGCCATGTCTTTGACCGGCTACGCGCTTTCTTACGGCTGGCTGCTCGTAATAATCGTATTCGCCGGCCTCGGCAGCGCCTGTTTTCACCCGCAGGGCGCCGTAGCTATCAACAGCATCAGCGACGACGATACGCGCGGCAAGAGCATGGGCCTGTTTTCCGTGGGCGGCAACCTTGGCTTTGCGCTCGGCTCCCTCTTTATGGCCTTTTTATTGACCAAGTTGGCAGGGGGGCTGTCCGGCACGATATATTTTGCCATACCTAGCGTAACCGTCGCGCTTTTGCTTTGCCTGAGCCTCGGCAAAATACCGGACATCCGGAAAAGCAACCCGGGGAAGGGCCGCGCCTGCCAAAAAAACGCCACTCCGTATTTGCTGCTGGCAATCCTCCTGGCAGTCATCTTTGTGCGTTCAACGATACATACAAGCCTGCAAACTTATATGCCGCTTTATTACATCAACTATCTCAAGGAAGATCCGGCTTACGCCGGTTACCTGGTGGCTCTTTTTCTTTTTGGCGGGGCCTGTGGGACATTTATCGGGGCAAGCCTGAGCGACCGGTTCGGGCGCAAGACGATTATCGTCCTGTCGATGGCCGCAAGCATGCCGCTGATTGCATTTTTTCCGCATGTAAGCGGCCTGCTATGCCAGCTTGCGGTGTTTTTGGCAGGCCTTGCCCTTGTATCTTCCTTCGCGACGACGCTGGTACTGGCGCAAGAAATGATGCCCGCCAACATTGGCGTGGCGTCCGGCCTCACGGTGGGATTCAGCGTCGGCCTCGGCGGGGTTGGCACGACACTGTTAGGCGCGGCGGCGGATCATTTTGATTTGCCGGCGGTATTGCTGATTCTCGCGCTCATGCCGATAGCGGGCCTGGTCTGCGCGCTTTGGCTGCCTGGCAGGATGTTTGTCCGCCGTTAAGTAAAATCGCGTTAAAATCAGCGTGTAGTTAAACGGCGGATAGAATTTTTCGCTGAAAAGCGCGCTCTGTGTTTATAACGATATTTTGGAGGCGGCGCCCGGAATCGAACGCGGGACTCAAAGCCTTGCGGGCTTTTGCCTTAACATTTGGCTACGCCGCCGTATAATTATTATAGCCTACTCAGGTCGGTAAAGCAAGACAAAATACACGTGCGGGAGTGACCGCCCGCCGGGAAAGGGGGAGACAAAACGCGTGCTTTCTTACTATTTGGTCAATAGACGGCGGAGCGCCGCCGCCAAAGCAAATCGCCAGACCGATGCCCGCGCTTTGCCTGCCCGGAAAAAATTCCGCTGCGGAAAAGGCGGCTTCGCCGCACGCCTTAAAACAAACCGGGCTGGAACTGACGCGGCGGTAAGAAAAGGCCTCCCGCTTCGGGAAATAAGGCGCAAAATATCTTTGGGCGAATCTGACGGCCTGCGAATGTGCGGCTTTTGTCTACAGATGACAGCCCGAATTCGCTGATTAACGAAAGGATGATATTTTATGCCGATCAATATTCCCAATGATCTCCCGGCCGCCAGTATACTGGAAGAAGAAAATATTTTCATTATGCGCGAGACCCGCGCGAAAACCCAGGATATCAGGCCGCTGAAAATACTCTTTTTTAACCTGATGCCCACCAAGGCCATAACGGAAACACAATTTCTGAGGCTTTTGAGCAACAGCCCGCTGCAGGTAGCGGTTGACTTTATTTATACCGCCAGTTACGAACCGTCCAACACCCCGCAGGAACATTTGATAAAGTTTTACGAAACCTTTGACTCCGTCAGGGATCGCCTTTACGACGGCATGATCATAACCGGCGCGCCGGTTGAAAAACTGGAGTTTGCAGAAGTGGCTTACTGGCCGGAACTTTGCGCAATAATGGAATGGAGTAAAACCCATGTGTACTCGACCCTTCATGTTTGTTGGGGCGCGCAGGCCGGTTTATACTATCATTACGGCATCCCCAAATATATCTTGCCGCAGAAAATATTCGGCGTATTTGCGCACAGCAGGAACCATACCGCCAACGACAAACTTTTTCGCGGTTTTGACGATGTTTTTTATGTACCTCATTCCCGGCACACCGAAGTGCGCAAGGCCGACATAGAAAAAGCCGGCGCGTTGCGCATATTGTCGGAATCGCCTGATTCCGGCGTTTACGCTATATCGGACGTTGAAGGCCGACAGTTTTTTATAACAGGACACTCAGAATACGATCCGCTGACGTTAAAGGCGGAATATGAACGGGATATGGCTTTAAACTTGAAAGTTAACATCCCGGATAATTATTACCCGGATAATGACCCGGCGCGCCCGCCGATCGTGCGCTGGCGCAGCAGCGCGCACCTGCTCTTTAGCAATTGGCTCAATTATTACGTTTATCAGGAAACGCCCTTTGATTTGGCGCGGCTTGATAAAAAATCATAAATATTATATTTTCGCTCCTGCCGCGCTCCCAAACCGGAACAGGCGAAAATCGGGAAACTCGCCGCCCGTTCGCTTTGCTTTATAACGAAGGTTTGCAGACGACTTCATGTATTTTGGTGTCCAATATCCTGGAAGCGTTGGCCGGAGTGAGAACAAGCACTGTGTCGGCGCCGCGGCCGGTTCCGCCCAAGGCAATGATTTTTTCTCCGTAAGGGATAAGACCGGCGTCCAGCGCCATCGTCGCCACTTCCACACAAACCTTGGTTCCCTGCCCGAACATGCGCAGAGCCTGCGCAATGACCTCTACCGGGCCATAACCGCTGAATTTGGAACTTAAACCGCGTTCGGCGCCGGAAAGAGCGTGCGCGGTAGTGAGCAGAACAACGCCCTTTTGCGTAAGCCGCTCCTTGCTTTCCTGTGTATAGCCGAACTGCCCCGGCTTGATATAGCCAAAATGATGGGACACCCAAATGATTTTAGAAAATTTACCGAGCGCTTTTTCAACGGTTTCACCGGTATTGGACGCGATAACCGCGTACTCTATACCTGACTCCCGGCTTCTGGCGGAAGCTTTGGCAATAGTTTCCTCTACTGACATGACAAAACAGCTCCTTTTCGATCTTTTGCGCACGTAGTATTTATCACTGAACTGACCCGGACAATCAGCGGCAGTCTCCTACCGATTGTCAGTCGGGCGATGAAGTCTTGCGCCGCGCGCTTAGATATTATATTATAATTAGAGTAACGTCAGGTCAACAATAATTTACGCGGAGGTAAAAGAAATGAATACAGTAGCTATGTTGAACGGCCAGTTTGTCGATATAAATCAGCCGCTCATCCACATTGAGGACAGGGGATATCAGTTTGGCGACGGCGTTTATGAAGTAGTACCGGTCATGGACGGGCGCATGGCGGGCTTTGAATACCACATGGAACGCCTTGACAGATCCCTGCGTGAACTTAAAATACCGGCGGTATACACGCATGAAGATTTTTATGAATTTTTTGTCGCGATGATTGAAAAAGGCGAAATATACGACGGCAACATTTACCTTCAGATCACGCGCGGCGTAAGCCAGCGCCAGCACCAATTCCCGGAGCAGACGGTTCCCGTCATGACTATGGTTGGCCGGCAGCGAAGCTATGAGAAAATCAACCAACAATATATCGGCGGCGTAACTCTTTTGAGTATGCCGGACATCCGCTGGCATCGCTGCGATATCAAGACCATCAATCTTTTACCCAACGCCCTGGCCAAACAAAAAGCACTGGAGTCCGGTTTTGACGACGCGCTCTTTTACCGGGAAGAAAGCGGCAATATTACGGAGTGCTCGTCAAGCAATTTTTACGCGGTCAAAAACGGCGTTGTCTGGACCCATCCCGACGGGGAATTAATCCTGCCCGGCTGCACCAAGCGGATCATCATCCACGACTTATGCGGCAAAATAGACGTGCCGGTAGTAGAAAAAGCCTTTAATCTTGATTTTGCCAAAACGGCTGACGAAACATTCATGAGCGCCGCCAGTTATTGCGGCATGCCGGTCGTAAAAATTGATAAAACGCCTATAGGCACAGGCAAGCCTGGCCCTGTGGCGCAAAAGATACAGGCGGAATTCAAAAAGTATCTGTCCGCGCAAAAAATTGTATTTGCCCCAAAATAAAATTGGCTGGCGGCATTTGTATTTTATGCTTTCGCATATTCTGTAGGCAAGCCCCTTCTTCTGCCGTAGCCCGCAGGCGGAAAATGCGTGCGGCCGGCGAAACTTTCGGGAGGGATTATGCCGGACAATAGCGAACAATTCAGCTTTTTTCGCCGCTGGATAGTCTTCGGCGTGTCAGCCGCCGGATTTTTCATGGCGTTTTCGTGCGCTACCAGCGTGAACGTCGCACTGCCGATCCTTGAACAGGAATTTTCCGCTTCTTTGTCAGGCATCCAGTGGGTGGTTACGGCGTATCTTTTGGCCGTAACCAGCGTACTGCCGGTATTTGGCTGGCTGGGAGACGTGCTGCAGAGAAAGCGCGTCATCGCCGCAGGATTTTTCCTTTTCGGGCTGGGCGGCTTTCTGTGCGCCCAATCGACCTCGCTGGGGCAGCTCGTATTGTCAAGAATCGTCCAAGGCATTGGAGCGAGCATGGAGTCGTCCAATTCTTACGCCGCCGTAACCGCCGTTTTCCCGGTCAACCAAAGAGGCAAAGTATTCGGCCTGCAGGGCATCGTAGTGGCGCTGGGCTCAATCAGCGGACCTTCCATCGGCGGTTTTTTGCTTGAATATTTCAGCTGGCATTCCATCTTTTATATAACATTGCCTGTGGCCTTGCTGGGCGTCATCCTTACGCTCGTCTATATGCCCGAGGCGACGCCGCGCAAAGCCGGCAGGTTTGACATCGTCGGCGCGCTTACGCTTATTTTGGCGATCGCCGTTTTCATCCTCGCGCTCAGCCAGTGGGGGCGTCTGGGCTGGACGGACGCGGAAATCGCCGTTTGCGGCGCTGGTTCCCTGGCGCTTTTTTCTTTCCTGGTTTACTGGGAAAAACGGGTAAAAAGCCCGCTTATAGACATAGGGATGTTCCGCAACAAAATATTTGTCAACGGAAATATAGCCGGGCTGTGCTCATTTTTGGCCATTAACACCAACAGTGTGCTCCTGCCTTTTTATCTGCACAAAATACTTGGGGCGACGCCTAAAACAATGGGTATTGTGATGATTGCTTTTCCCATCGCGCTTATCATCGCGGCGCCTTTGAGCGGCACGCTTTCGGACCGTTACGGCGCACCCAAATTCGCCGTTACCGGGATGTCGCTCATGACCTCATCCCTGCTCCTTTTGGCGTTTGTCGCCCGGTATGAAAT
>JAISPA010000233.1 GCA_031275255.1 Acidaminococcales bacterium
ACCACCAACCCCGTTTCTTCGCGTTCGACGCCAGCTTGGCCACATCCGAATCTGGGTCCCGATCCACGGAAACATTCTGCGCCACCGCCGGCGCGGCCGCGGGCGGGCTCTACGAGCCGCCGCCCTTGCCACCCTTGGCGAGGCCGGCCATGACCGGCAGAAAAAAAGCAATCCGCAAAGCTCTTAAAACCTTTTTAAAACCCACCAAAACCACCCCTTTCATATCTTCACATGTTTTTCAAAACGCTGTAATCCGCTCCCCTGACCCGTACCCCGCCCGTCCTTACCGGCGCGGCGAAAGTCAGCGCCAAAGCGTCTGCCCCGTCCGGGGAGAACCCCAGCCGCTGTTTTATCTTGTCCTTCTCCTCAAGCCGCAGCTTGCCCGCCGCGTTGAAAGAATACGTTGGCAGCGTAAGCTCCTGGCAAAGCCGCGCGTCGTCCGGCAGGGAAGCGCCCCGGAGCCACTGTGCCATCTCGCCCCACATCTCCGCTCGGCGGTTCAGATACTTGGGGTTAAATGGCGACGCGCCGAAATGCACCTCCATAACGCGAAACCCAAAAGACCTTAGATTGTCTATAAGGCCGCCGCCCATCGCCCCGGCATCGATAAACACCGCGTCCGGCTTGCGCTCATCAAACTCTCTCGCCAAAATGCCTGTCTGCGTTGTAATATCCAGCTTGCGGTAACGCTTCTGGGCAAAACATAAAAACCCTTTGCGCACGGCCAGCACGGCTTCATCGTCGCCCATGCGCGCCACATCGTAACCCATGACCAACGGCGCATAACTCACGTCCGTCTCCCTGAGAACCCGCTTTTGCGCCGCCAGCACCAAATCCAGCGGGATAAGCACGTTGTCCGCCGCCGCCGTGAAATCGCAAAGCATCTCCTGCCGGAACTGGTTATCTGACATCTCCGCCCGTAGCGCCTCAAGCTCCTCTTCCGGCAAAACCCCTGTCTCGTCCGCCCGGAACAGCCCGGCGAACCAACCTTCTGTAGATAGCGCCTCTCGGTACTTCTCGAAAAAAACGTTCTGCCCTTTCGGCGTGCCGATGAACACGCACCAGCCCTTGCGGTCGGAAAGCGCCGGGCGCAGCACCTCGCCCCACACCTCGGGCTTAATGTCTGCCACCTCGTCAACGATAAGCCCGTCGAAGTACAGGCCGCGCAAAGCGTCGGGATTATCCGCGCCGAACAGCCTTATACGGGCGCCGTTGGGGAAAGACACCGCAAGTTCTCCCTCGCTGTAGGCGACGCCCGGCACGGGCGCCGCAAACCTTTTCAAGTAGTCCCAGGCAATAGCCTTGGCTTGCCCGCGGTAAGGCGCGACATAGCCGAACCGCCCGTCGCCGCCGGGGAACAGGAGCGCCCGTTTGATAACGTGGTTGATAACGCCGAGCGTCTTGCCAAAACGCCGGTGCGCCACAATCACGCTGAACCGGTGGCGGTCAAGTTGGGCATGAAGGCCATCCGGCCCTTTCCAATGCGCGCGCGGCGCATAGGGTATAACGCAAATCATCCGTCATCCCACCTGAACGCAACTGCCCCGCCGTCAGCGCCGGAAAGCTCAACCTTGTCCCTGAACAGTCCATGCCTTTTGCCCATAAGCTCCGCCGCCCTAAGCCTGTCTTTGTTGGTGGCTTTCTTGCTACGAAGCACAGAGGTAATGACGCGTAGAACCTCGTCCGCGCCGGCAATGCGCGCGTCCTCGATTTCAGCAAGGCGTTCTTTTATGAAAACCCCAAGTTTCCCCAAGTTTTCAGAGCCAATATTCTGATAAGCCTTTTCAGACCCCGCTTTGTATCCAGCTTTTTTCGCCGCTTCCGTCGCGTTCCCCGTCTCCACATAAAAATCTATGAACCGCTTCTGTTTTTCCGTCAGATCCATTACCACCACCCCAATAAAAAACCGCCTGACTTATCAGACGGTTTATTCTCCCGGTAAAGGGCGTAAAATCTACTACTGGACTTATTGTCGGTTTTTTTTATATCTTTGTCAATAGATAAGTATATATACTCTAAAAATTTTTTTGAAAAAATGCTTGACTTTCATTTTGATACATGATACACTGCAATCAAGAAAGGCGCAACGGCGCATAAAAAGGAGCGATAAAAATGACGACTATCAAAAAAACCAACATCACCACCACCGACCTCGAACGCCTTTGGGACGAAGCCTGTCGCAGACATGGTCAAAACGGGATTTACTGCCGCGTGTCCGGCTGTCAGCCCTCTCACTATGAGGGCGCAGATTGGGACTACGCTATCTGCCTACACGACGACGGCGAGCGTCTCTATCTGGATAAAGAGTGGCCGCGCCGCTTCCAGGCTGATGTGGAGTTTGCAGCGCCAGGCTACACATCAGAGACTATCCCAAGCGTCGGCGAGGACGCAAGCGAAGAATTAAATTGGGACGAAATTTTTTCCCCGGATAACCCCGCGTACATCCGCGCACGTGAAGAGATTATAGATAAAATTCATGCCTATATCAAGGAAAATGACCTCTATATAGAGATACCAGCCGCCTAAATCTACCTGAAACCCGCGGCCGGGGCGGGTAAACCCCGGCAAAAACCAAAAAAGGAGTTATATGCATGAAAAGAACCACCTGGGGCGGCAAAAGGGAGGGCAGCGGGCGCAAGCCCACGGGGCGCATATTGAGACGGTTGTCCGCGACAGACGAGGAATGGCGGGTTATACAAGCCTACGCCAAAGAGATAAAAGCCGGCATAAAATGCCGCTTCACCGACGCTAAAAAATGGGAAGTGCAATTTACTATAAAAAACCGTATGGACCTGCTGAACGGGATCGCCCTCACGCGGCAGGAGCATGCGCAGGACGCAGATAAAGCGATGTTGCAGATATGGATAGAGCCGATGGCTGGCTGGTATGTGATGAAAACGCCGCGCGACACGTTCCCTGCCCTGCCATACTTCGAGCAAGACAGCAAAAAAGCCTTGGAAGAGCTATATATCAACTACGGACGTACCCTGCACATGGGCGAAGGCGTAGGGAAATTGTGCGATGCCCTTGAAAAAGACATGCTGTCAGAGGGGAAATCTATGGAAAAAGCCTCAAAAAAGAAAATAATTAAAATCGTAAAAAATCCGGGCGCCGAGGAAGCATAAGAAGAGGAGCTTGTTAATGCCAAAAGACGTTATCTATCCCGAATTCGCCGCACGATTCAAGGAGTGCCGTGAAAGGTTGGGTCTTAAGCAAAAAGAACTGACGGAACTTTTTAAGGAACGGACTGGCTTTGGCCTTTACAGATCATCCATCACGCGATATGAGCTGGGCAATCGGCTACCCTACAGAAAGCGCCTGGAGCAATGGGCAAAAATTTTTGGCGTGTCCGTTTCTTACCTGGTGGGACGTGAGGAAAGTGTATCTACCCAAACTGAAGAGCAAGGAACCTTTATTATAAAGGTTAAGATTTTTGGAGAGCGCTTCAAAGAGTGCCGAAAGCGACTTGGTTTATCTCAGCAAATGATAGCCGATCATTTTAGTAAGAGATACGGACATACTTCGCACTATGGTCAGATTATGAACTACGAGAAAGGCAGGCACATGCCATCGACACGGCGTCTAAAGCAATGGGCGGAATTTTTCAATGTGTCCGTGAACTATTTACTGGGAATTGCCCATAATCCACATGAAAAACAAGACGATCGCGGATATATGGAAAAGTACAGAGAGCAACGGCAGATTTTTGGCGCACGAGTCAAGGAGTTACGTGAGCAACGTGGCCTTAGTCAGAAAGACATGGTATCCCTTTTCAGTAAAAGGTATGGGGATACTCTTTCTTTCGCCAATATCCGCGATTATGAGGATGGTAAACACATGCCCAAAAAGGCGCTCCGAGAGAAGTGGGCGGAGATTTTTGGGGTACCTTTGTCTTGCCTGATGGGGATTACCATTAATGGCAGACTTGACCGGATTGCAATACAACGCATGGAAAAAACCAGCACAGCGCAATGCATAGAACAACTGAAAAAGCGGAGTGCCTTGGGGGCGCGGATTAAGTTATGTCGAAAGCGGCTTGGCCTTACGCAGGAAGGATTATCCGCGCTTTTTTGTGCTTTTTGCGGTTTGCGAAAAAACACAATTAGCCAAAATACTATCAGCAGTTATGAGTGCGGCCTGAAAATGCCCACAAGTACCACCTTGGAGCAATTTGCGGCTATTTTTAAAGTATCCGTGGAGTGGCTTTTGGGCGTTTCTGCCGATGAAAAAAATTAAATCAATCTTTTCTTTGCTGCAATTCGTGCGCAGATATCAACCATATTTCGCCATATGGCAAAAAGCATCTGTCTATGCGGCAATTTTCCATACTCCTGAACCCAGCGGCCTTGGACATAATCAATCCAACCTATTCTATCCGTTGGCTTTCGCGCAAACTCCTGCCTCATGGCCAGGAGTTTTTTCTGCTTTGACCTATACACGCTTTGCGCAGCCTCCACGCAAGCAATCCAGCGCGGCAAGTCGCCGACCAGCTTTTCAAGGCGTATCGCTCTCGCGGCCGTGGGGTCTGAAACGCCGGCGTGTACACCATCGCGACCGTCGCAGAGCGCAAACGCCACCTCGTCAAGCGCCTCCCTGTACCGCTCGACCATATACGGGTAATCAAGCAGTTTTTCGGCAACTATGCGATTTTCTTCTTTGCGCCTTTCGCGTTCGTCCACGGTTTTTCTCCTTTTCCTTCATCCGACGTTACTAAACCACTCAAACCCAATATTGTACCGCGCCATGATAAGCGAACGCGCCATTTCTTCCAGTAAAACGTGTTCCCTTAAATCCAAGTGCCGCGCTTCGTAACTCGTTCCAGCCTCCAGAATATTGTATTTGCAATGCAGCAGTTCGTGAACAAGAATATCTTCATGGCAAAATTTTACTATTTCCTCGTCAAAGTCAGATTGCGGGACGTACAGATAAATAGTGGCCGCCTTTAACTCTTGCACCATGCTGCATTTGCCGCGAAGCGGCGCGCCCGTGGTGTCGTCCGACAACCGTTCGCTTGTCAATTCCCCTTTTATGATCCAGTCGTCAAGGAAAAGCAGTCTTTGCCAGTAGCGCAATTTTTCGTTCATCTCGGCCCCGTCTTTGAACACCAGGACAGGCAAATATTGCCTTTCCAACCTTGCCTGCACATTCTCAAAACTCAACGCTTCATCCGGCATATAAAAATCCTCCCATCAAAATTGGCGTTCCCGCCTACTCTTCCGTCCCAATGCTCGGGCAGCGCGCCGCCAACTCTGCCTGTTTCGCGTCATTGAAGCGGTCTGCCGTGCTAAGGTAGCCAGTAATCCGGCGTACCCTGACGACCGTATCG
>JAISPA010000287.1 GCA_031275255.1 Acidaminococcales bacterium
CATCAGGCGTTTGTAATTGTTGAGAATGGCACAAAGTTCCCTGACCAATACCAGGGAAACCATGCCGGTTTTAAACGTCTCCTCGCCTATCCTCACCCGCTGTTCGGCAAAATCCAGCACCTTTATGTCTTCCAGCGAACGGTATTCCACAATTTTCAGGCTTACTTTCTCTGATCCCAGATGGATCGCGGCAAAAATATCCGCCGCTTTTTTTCCCACGGACAATCACCTCTGACGCGCGCGAAACGTCTTCCGTTTTTACTATAAAGTTTGTATTCTACATAAAATGCCGAATACCTGCCGGCGGGAACGGCAAAAAGACTTGCCCCCGGCGAGGCAGCGTCTCCGTTAGGCCTGTTGCCGCCGCGGCAGCCGTTCCCTGGCCCGCAAAGAGGGGAAAAAACAGGTTAATTTTACCAGTTTTTTTATTGCCCGTTTTATGTTATTGTTAAATAAGCAACGCAAAAAAGATTTATCGGCCAGCGTTGCTGAAATGTTAGGAAACATCGGCTTTCCAGCGGCCTTGCCCTGTATTGTTTCCCGGTAAACAATATTTTGTTTGTTCGAGAAACAGGGGAATGACCGTCAACCTGATGCCGGAAAATATATTACCGGAGGAAAACATGCAACGCGTAGGCATAATCGACCTTGGCTCAAACGCCGCCCGCCTGGTAATTTTGCACATTCACAAAGACAATTCGCATCATTTGATTTACGCGCAAAGAAGTTCGCTGCGCCTGAGCCAGCGCATCAACAAAAACGGCGAGATTACCGCTGATGCTGTCAAAGATATACTTGACGCAATTCAAAAATTCCGCCACATGTGCACACTGCTGCAAACGACCAAAGTTATCGGAGCGGCTACCGCCGCCGTGCGCAACGCCAAAAACGGCAATGAAATCATAGCCCGGATAAAAAAAGAAACCGGCCTTGAACTGGATATTATCAGCGGTGAAACCGAAGCTTATTACGGCTATCTCGGCGTCATCAACACCATTGACGAGAAGAACGCCATACTCTTTGATTTGGGCGGCGGCAGCATAGAGATTGTACTCATACGCGACCGCCGCGCGGAACATTTGGTCAGCCTGAATCTCGGCACGACAAACATGACGGAAAAATTCAAAATTTCCGACAAGATGTCCAGCAAGAATTTTCGCGAAATCACCGCATATATCGGGCAAAAAATGAGAAAATCCTTTCCCTGGCTGAAAAATTCCAAACTGCCGATTATCGGCATAGGCGGCACTGTGCGTAATGTCGCCAAAATATATCAACGGCGCGTAAATTACAGCTATCCCAAATTGCACAATTATCGCCTGAGCAGCACTCAGTTTAACGAGGTATTCAATCTCCTGCGCAATACCAACTGCGAGCAGAGGAAAAAAATACCCGGACTTAACAGCGAACGCGCCGATATTATTTTAGCGGGCGTAACTATAATAAACACGCTTATTTCCATCGCTAAAAGCAAAGAATTTATCATATCAGGCTGCGGCCTGCGCGAAGGACTGTTTTACGATTATTATTTGCACCAGCTTGGCCGTCCGGTGATTATTGAGAATATTTTAAAAGAGAGCGTGGAAAACCTGATGACTTTTACCGTGGGCCGCGCCGCTCATTCGCACAAAGTATCCCGTTTGTCGGAAAAAATGTTCACCGCCTGGAAACCATTGCACAAACTGAGCGACGACGATTTCAAGGTTCTGTACATAGCTTCCGCTCTGCATGACCTCGGCATCAGCATAAACTATTATTTTCATCCGCGGCACAGCGCTTACCTGATTGAAAACGCCCCGCTCATGGGAGTAACCCACCGCGAGCAGATAATGGCCGCTCTCGTCGCCAACTGGCATAACAGCATATCCATGAAAAACCTTCAGCGTGGGATATACAAAGATTTTCTGAGCGAAAAAGACATAATCACCGCCAGGAAACTGGCGGTGATCCTCGCTATGGCCGAAAACCTTGACTTTACGGAAACCAACGCCGTCAAAGACATCTCACCCGATATATTGGCCGATGGGCGGGCGGTATTGGGCGTTGCCATGAATGAATCACTCCGTATCGAATTGGACGAATTGAGCGGCAACCTCGACTTGTTCAAAAAAGAATTCAAAACCGAACTGGTTATCAGGACAAGTTTTTAACCCTGCCGCACGGTTAAAACATGGCTAAGGTTTGCGGGCTTGCCACCCCGCTGTGCGCAAAACGCAAAAGATGTGGTGCAAGTTTAGCCCACAGGCAGCGGCAGGGAGAACGGAAAACGGCTGCTTTCCTTTCCTGGCAAATAGGCAAAAATGCCCGGGCAGAACGATTTGCCAAAAGACGGCGGTATTTTATCACAAGCGTTTACCCGCCTGTTCGAGCGAGCGCTATTTTTCCAAACTTATCTCTTTGCCTGCGAGGACACTCCTCGTTATCTTCAGTGCGCACATCCGGCCGCACATTGAGCAGGTATGCGAATCGGACGGCGGCGCGCTTTCGCGGTATTCTCTCGCTTTGTCGGCGTCTATGGCCAATTCAAACATTTTTTTCCAGTCCGTTTCATATCTTGCCAGGGCCATGCGATTGTCCCAATCGCGCGCGCCGGGTATATTCCTGCTTATATCGGCGGCATGCGCCGCTATCTTCGCGGCAATGACGCCGTCTTTGACGTCCTGCAAGTCCGGCAGGCGCAAATGCTCGGCAGGGGTTACATAGCAAAGAAAATCCGCTCCCGCCGCCGCCGCTATAGCGCCGCCGATCGCGGAGGTAATGTGGTCATACCCAGGCGCTATATCCGTAACCAGCGGTCCCAAAACGTAAAAAGGCGCGTTATGGCAGAGACGTTTTTGCAAAACCATATTGGCGGCAATTTCGTTTATCGCCATGTGCCCCGGGCCTTCCACCATCACCAGGACGTCGCGCTCCCAGGCCCGTTTTACCAGATGACCAATCTCGATCAATTCGCTGATTTGCCCGGCGTCCGTGCTGTCGGCAATGCAGCCCGGCCGCAGGGCGTCGCCTAAGCTTATTGTTACGTCAAATTCGCGGAGTATTTCCAATACGTCGTCATAATGTTCATAAAAGGGATTTTCCTTGCCGGTCATTTCCATCCAGGCAAACAGCAAGGAACCGCCGCGCGAAGTGATATTGACAATGCGCCCCCCGCGCCGGAAAGCCTCAATGCTCCTTATAGTAATGCCGGCGTGAACGGTCATAAAATCGACGCCTTCCCGGGCGTGCGCGCGCAAAACACGCAGAAAATCCCGGGCGGTGATATCCCGCAAATCCTTTTCGAGATAACCTATGGCGTCGTATACAGGCACCGTGCCAATCATGGCCGGCGAACGCTCAATAAGCCGTTTGCGAAAATCATTGGTTTTGCCGTAATTGCTAAGATCCATGATCGCCTCGGCGCCAAATTTCAAAGCAAGATCAACTTTACGCATTTCCAGGTCATAATCCTGGCAGTCGCCGGAAATGCCAAGATTGACATTTATTTTGGTTCTAAGCCCGCCGCCCACCCCTTCGGCGGAAAGAGACTTGTGGTTTATATTGGCCGGTATGGCCGCAGCGCCGCTTGCCACAAGCTCAATAATCTTCGCGGGGGCAACGTTCTCCTTTTGCGCCACAACTTCCATCTCCGGCGTTAAAATACCCTTTCTGGCCGCCTGCATCTGAGTTTTGAACTCTTTCACTCCCGCTCCCCTTTCCCGATCTTTCGCCATTTTTTACTGCTAAAAACACCGCTGTTGTTCCCAATTTATTTGTCCGCCGGCACTGTTTGTTGAGTTTATCACTGAACTAACTCTCTTCGGTGAAAGCCACGGTGGGCTAAATGCCGAATTTGCCGTCATAACCGCCGTAGTTTTACGCAAGCCGTAGGCGCGGCAAAAAACGTACCGGCAGATTGTTCTCCGTGAAGGGGATCGCAAAAATTCGGCCATGCCCACTCGAAGACGACAGAGGCTGCCCTTTAAAGTACAAGCATTCAGCGGACGTAAAATCTTGCGCTGTAATGAAGTATCGTTCAATAATCTTGACTGCAACGCTGTTTTCATATATATTATAATATATAATATACAGATTTAGCAATTAGCGTATTCGCAGATCGCCCCGCTTTTGTTCAACTGTGATTTGTCCGGCGGAAAATCCGGCGCCGGATGAACGCCCGTTCTTTAAACGGCCATCTTTTGTGCCCGCCGGAAAGGGCCGGCTGGGCCCGCGCCGGGTTCCGCCGTCATCGGAGGCGCTGGCGGCGGCGGGTTCAGGGCGGGTTGGCCCAGTGATAAACAGGGGTATGGGAACAAATTGAAAACAATCAATTTAAAAACAATTACGGAATTTTTCCATAAGTTAATGGAATATTTCCTGACAAAGCTTGGTTTTGGAATGCGCGCCAAGCTTATTATTATTTTCCTTGTTATAAAAGTCATACCTTTGATCCTGATAGTGCTTGTAGCGTGGCGGCAAGCCTCCGTTTTAGGCGATGAGTTGAGCCGGCGGACACGCCTGCTCGCGGAGCAGATGAATACGGCTCTCTCCCGCGTCGGCAAAACTGCGGTAGACAACTCCGTGGATGCTTTAAACAACCGGGCCACCAACGACATAGAGCGGATGACAACCGAAGCGGCGCGGCAGGTAGCGGATTTTCTTTACGAGCGCGACAACGATATTATTCTTGCCTCCCGCCTTAGCCTGTCGGCGGCAAGTTATCGCCTGTTCGTGGAAAACAGCTTGGGCAGGATAATCAAAAAAGGCGCTTGGAAACTCGCGCCCGACGGCAAGTCATGGATTCCGGAAAGCATACCGCCCGCAGGGCCGGACGCCGTCTCATCCAACAAGGAAAATGATTTGCGTTTCCGCTACCGTCAGCCTGACCATTTTGCTTACGAGCAAGTCCCGCTTTATAACGAGATAACATTCATTGACCTTAACGGCAACGAATTAATCAAAGTCGTAACCTCACCGCGCATGAGCCGGCAGCTTAAAAACGTGGCAGACCGCCGAAACACTTACGCCAAGGCCGAAACTTATTTCGCGGAGCTGAAAAAACTAAAGCCAGGCGAGATATACGTTTCCGACGTTATCGGCACATATGTCCCCTCGCGCCTTATCGGCATGTACACGCCGGAAAACACGGAAAAATACGGGCTGAAATTCGAGCCGGAGCAGGAAGCTTACGCCGGGATGGAAAACCCCAACGGCAAGCGTTTTGAGGGCATTGTCCGCTGGGCTACGCCGGTTGTCGAAAACGGCCGGATAACCGGTTATGTAACGCTTGCCCTGAACCATGACCATATCATGGAGTTTACCGATCATCTAATGCCAACTGATGAGCGTTATACAGAGCTGCCCAGCGCCTATGAAGGAAATTATGCTTTTATCTGGGATTATAAATGCCGCAGCATCTGCCATCCCCGGCATCATTCGATCGCGGGGTTTGACCCAGAAACCGGGGACGTGCAAATACCCTGGCTTGAACAGGAAATTTACGATGCCTGGCAGGCGAGCGGCCAAAGCTATATAGAATTTATCAAAGACTATCCCACTTTCCTTGAGCAGTCGGTAAAGAAAAAACCCGCGCGTGAACTTACCGAAAAGGGGCTTGTCGGCCTGGACGGGCGTTATCTTAATTTCGCCCCGCAATGCACGGGCTGGTTTGATCTGACCGCCAACGGCGGATCAGGCTCTTTTGTCATACTTTGGAGCGGCCTTACCAAATTGACCACCGCCGCCGCCATACCCTATTATACCGGGCAATACGGGGCGTCCAGGCGCGGGTTTGGTTTTGTGGCCATAGGCGCCGGGCTGGATGATTTTCAACGCCCGGCCAAAGAAACAGAGAAAGAACTGGGACGGCTTATTGGAGACGCCAACAATGAGCTTGTCCGCATTTCCGGCGAAACACAAGCGGCGATAACCAGCAATCTGATAAATACCGCCACCCAACTTGCTTTGTCTACCGGTTTAATAGTTATACTGGTGATATTTATCGCCATCTGGATGGCCTCTGTATTCACCAACAGCATCAAGCGGTTCATCGACGGCATAGCGCGTTTTCGGGCGGGAGAGCGCCAGTTCCGCTTCCGCTCCAAGGTCAAGGATGAAATGGGTATTCTGGCAGATTCTTTCGACGAAATGGCCAACAGCATAGTCGACAGCGTAACCGGGCCGCTTTGTATCACCGACTTAAATTTGAAAATAATATATATGAACGATTACAGCCTCATGCTCTGCGGCAAAAATTTGGACGAAGTCGTCGGCTTCCCCTACAGCGAAAGCGCTATTTATCCTATCGGTTCCCGTTTCTGCCCAATCACGGCGCTGCATGAATGGCACGAGGCTGACGCGTATTATTTAGAAAACAGCGATGTTTATTTAAAGGGGTCCGCCAATTATCTCTTGGACAAAAACGGCCAAAAAACCGGCTATATTATTGCGACGACGGACGTTTCGGAAATAGTTCGCGAGCAGATGAAGATAAATGAGCAGCGGCTTTTGCTTGATACTATTTTTTCCTCTTCGCCTGATCTGATCTGGTATAAGGACGCCGACGGCAAGTATCTGGCCGTTAATCCGCGGTTTTCGTCCGCAATCGGCAAAAACGCGGATGAAGTCGTCGGGAAAACTCTTGAAGACATAATACCGGACGGCGCAAGCGAGTTTTATAAAAACACCAGAGAGGCTATTATAGATTCAACGCCACTTTATACGGAAGAAAAAATAATGTTCGCCGATGGCCATGAAGAAATACTTGATGTTGTACGCACGCCTATTTACAATGAGAACGGCGAATTGTCCGGCCTTTTGGGAGTTGCGCGCAATGTTACCACGCGCGTGGTGATAGAAAACGAACTGCGCCGCACGCAGATGGAACTGGAACAAGCCGTAAACGACGCCAACCGGGCCAACGAACACAAGGGCGAGTTCCTGGCGCGCATGAGCCATGAAATACGCACGCCCATGAACGCAATCATCGGCATGACCAATATCGCCAAACGTAAACTGGTAAATTTCAGCAAAGATTATATTGATAACCCGGAAATAGCGGAAATACAAAGCAATTTGTCGCAAATAGAAATATCTTCCCAGCATTTGCTGGGATTGTTGAACGACATACTTGATCTGTCAAAGATTGACGCCGGAAAAATTGAGCTTGCCGTGGAAACGATAAACCTGCCCAAATTGGCGAACACCGTTACCAACATTATCAAACCGCGCTGCGACGAAAAGAATATCACGCTCGGCACCTTTTTCGAGTCGTTTGAACATGTTTCCTTCCTCACTGATTCCCTGCGTCTCAGGCAGGTTCTGATCAATCTGCTCGGCAACGCCGTGAAATTCACACCCGAAGGCGGCCGCATCGAATTTCGCATTGAGCGAAAAGAGCAAAGCGAGGGGAAGACCTTGTTTACTTTCTCTGTGCGCGACACGGGCAT
>JAISPA010000288.1 GCA_031275255.1 Acidaminococcales bacterium
CCATAACCCGAAATAAGGCGGAGGAAATTGACTGGCGGGCGGTTTCGGCCAAATACGGCATAAAGGAAGACTACCTCCTGACGGTGGGTTCGGTGGAGCCGCGAAAAAACTATGACGTCCTCTACAAAGCCTGTGTTTTTTACCGGGAAAAATATCCGGAACGCCCCTTCCCGCAAATAGTCATGGCCGGCGGCCAATTTTCCGGCCTTTGCGCCGATTTGATTGACAGTATAAAAAGAAACCCGCTGACCAGGGACCATATTGTGTTGGTTGCGCCGACGGATGAAGAATTGCACTGCCTGTACCAACATTGCCGGTTTTTCCTCCTGCCGAGTTTTTACGAAGGCTGGAGCCTGACTTTGCCTGAGGCAATGTCTTACGGCAAATTTTGCCTGGCGGCCGACGTCGCGCCGCTTAAGGAAATCGGCAGGGACTTCATAGACTATTTGGACCCTTTGAACCCCGTCCGGTGGGCGGAGGCGATCGGGTACTACTTGTCCCGGCCGGAACTTGTCGCAAAGCGGGAAAAACGGATCAGAGACAACTGGCGGGCGGACAGCTGGCAGGATTGCGCCCGCTCAATATTGCAATCTTTGCAGGGTTTGGCGGCGCAAAATCCGTCAACACTTTATTGCGATTTGACCGTTTCTTTGTACCAGGCGCTGGACGGGCGTAAAATAAGCGGTATTTTGCGCAGCGAACTCATGCTGGCGCGTAATTTCAACAAGATTTTTCCGCAAATACAATATTTCGCCTTTCTGGGAAAAAGCTACCTACCTTTGCAGAAGGGCGATTTGGCGGAAATACTGGGCAACGGCGGGATTGACGCCGCTTTTGAAAGCTTCCGGCAAAAAGCGCCCGCAATTGCCGCAAAGGGCAATTTTATCGCCCGGGCGGCGCTGCGGGACGGCAGACAACAGAAGCTGCGGGAAAGTTTCTGGCTGCTGTGCAGCGCGCTGCCCCCCAAAGCGCAGTATTGCCTTATAAAAGCCGGTGTCGCGGTAAAAAATATTCTTTATTCCGGACGAAGAAAAACCTATCCGTCTCCGGTTTACGGTGCTTCTCCGGCTGCGGGCGGGAACCTGTGGTTTCCTTTTATGGAAGGCGATGTGGTTTTTTCCGCCGGCTCCTGCAGCGCCATTCGCCTTTACGACGATTTAATCACGCTTAAACAGAAAACCGGCTTTAAATACGCGCAGGTGATTTACGACTTTACGCCTGTCCTGGCGCCGCATCTGCATAATGCAGAATGCATAGGACCGTATACCGAGTTTGTCCGTTTCGTCAGCGAAGTTTCCGACATTATTTTCTACGGCGGGGAAACCGCCCTGCGGGACGGCCTGAGTTACCAGCGGCGGAGCGGCCTTCTTGTCCCGCCCGCGTATCCCGTCAAATTCGGGGGGGATATCGGGGAAAACAGCCGGCCGGACAAGGGTGTTGATGAAAATACGCTCAAGGAGCTGGGCGTTGCCGGAAATTTTATACTCATGGTGGGAACGCTGGAGATAAGGAAAAACCATGAGACCATTTATAAAGCGTACCTTAAACTGCTGGAGGAGGAAAAGGCGGATTTTCAGATTGTAATGGCCGGCGGCCCCGGCTGGAAGACGCGTGATTTCCTGGAAATTATGCGGCGGGACGAAAGGGTGAAAAACAAAATAATAACTTTTGGCCCTGATGACGAACAGCTGGCCGCCCTCTACAGAAACTGCCGGTTTACCGTCCTGGCCAGTCTTTACGAGGGCTGGAGCCTTGTCCTGCCGGAAAGTTTCGGCTACGGCAAGTTCTGCCTGGCCGCCGACGTCGCTCCCCTGCGGGAAACCGGGGGAGACTTCGCCGATTATGTCAATCCCTGGGATGTGGACGCCTGGGCGGAAAAGATCCATTGGTATCTTTCACAGCCGCGGCAATTGCGGGCGCGGGAGGACAAGATCGCCAAAGAATGGCGCAATGTCTCCTGGCGCGCTTGCGCTGAGGAAATAGGCGGCAAACTGAAAGAACTTTTGTGTGAAAGGACGCATAAATGCAACAAAATGATATAGAGCGCATTCCATCTCTGACGTCCTTGCGATTTTTCGCCGCCGGCGCGGTTTTCGCGCATCATTTCGACGCGTTCCTTGACTTAGACATTCCCGGCTTTGCGGCGCTTATGCGCTATCCGTTGGAAGGCAGCATCGGCGTTGCATTTTTTTATATTCTGTCAGGTTTTGTCATAGCGTACAGTTATCAAGACAGGCTTGCCGCCAAAACCATAACGCCGGTAACCTTCCTGTTCTGCCGCTGGGCTAAACTGTGGCCGGTGCATATCATTACCTTGCTGTCCGCGCTTTTTATTTATAAAAATTTTACGGTAAGGCCGCAGCTGCCGGCAAATTTCTTCCTGTTGCAGAGCCTGGTCCCTTATCTGGAGTATTTTTTCAGTTACAACGGGGTGTCCTGGAGCATTTCTGTGGAGATGTTTTTTTACGCTGCTTTTTGTTTTCTGGCTTTTTTATCCGGCAAAAGAATTGCGCAGATTTTTAGTGGACTGCTTTTCATAATTATCGTTTTCGGCTTTTGGTTAGGTGCTGAATTCTGGGGCGGGTATCTTAGCTGGTTGCTGTATATAAATCCCTTTTTTCGCATAATTGATTTTTTGGCCGGCATCATGCTTTGCAACATCCGGCGCGCGCAGGTTTTCCATCTTGCCGGCAAGGCGGCGACCTGCTGGGAACTGCTGAGTGTTTTTATCTTAGCCGTTTTCGTTTTGTTTGGTGTCCGGTTTAATGTGAACGGATATCTGCGCGGCGACTTGTATTATCTTTTGCCCATGTGTTTGCTGATTTTTATTTTCAGCCTGAACAAAGGCGTGCTTTCACGGCTTTTAAGCCATCCGGCGCTGATTTTTCTGGGGGAAAGCTCTTTTTGTCTTTATATGGTTCATCAACTGGTTTTGAATCAATTAAAAATATCCTTTGCGGCGCAGCTTCATACCGTCAGGGATATGCTCGTTTTAGCCGCGTTCGCGGCAATTGCCGCGGTATCTTTAGCCGCCCTGCTGCATGTTTTTTATGAAAAACCTCTGCATGCTTATCTGAAAAAACTGTGGACAGAAAAATGGCGCGCGCAAATAAAAAATTATATTTGATACGGTGGTTTTAACCGGGAAACAGTATGGCAGGGGGGGGATTGGCTATGATATTGATCACAGGCGGAACCGGGTTTATCGGCTCCTATCTTGTCAGGGAAATGTTGAAAGACGATACAGATTTTGTTGTTTTGAGCAACCGTAACGCTGATTTTGCGCCGCCGGACAAAATAGCGCGGGCAACGCTTGAAGACAGGGAAGCGTTAAAGACCGCCTTCAAGCGGCACCGCCCGGACGCGGTGATACACCTTGCCGCGGTCGCCAGCGCCGTTTATGGGGAAATAAACGACTTTTATACGGTAAACGTCTGCGGCACGGAAAACCTTCTGGAAGCCGCGCGGGAGTTTTGCCGGCCGGGAACGCGGGTTGTCCTGGTCAGCACGGCGGGCGTCTACGGCAACCAAGACATTGAGTTTTTACATGAAGAACTGCTTTTTAATCCCTGCAACCATTATTCTTACAGCAAAATGGTCATGGAAGTTTTGAGCCGCAATTATTCGGACGTTCTGGACATAAAAATAGCCCGGCCTTTCAACATCATAGGCAGCGGTCAAAAAGAAAGTTTCCTTGTGCCCAAACTTGTCCGGGCTTTTGCTTGCGCGCAGGAGACTATTGCCTTGGGCAATGTTGATTCTGTGCGGGATTATGTTCCGGTGAATTTTTGCGTTAAAGTTTTGCTGAAACTTGCGCGGCAAAAAGAAGCTTGCCCCCAAATACTGAATATTTGCCGCGGCGGAGCCTATTCCTGCATCGATATTGTCGCTATGCTGAAAGACTTGACCGGGCTTTCGCCGAAAATCGAAATAGCGGAAAGTTTTGTGCGGAAAAATGAAGTTAAGCGCATGGTAGGGGACAACACCCGGCTGACGAAGTTTATCGGCGGCGGCAAAGAAGAAACGGTCAGGGAAATCTTGGCGAAAATGCTGTCGGCGGCAGGTTTTGACAAGATTTTACACTAATGGAGTATTTCATGCGATCTTTAACCAGCCAAAAAAGAGTGCTTATAATTACAGGACCGGGTTTTGCCAACATCGAATTGGGAAGTATGGCGCATCGCGTCCTGCAGGGTTTTCCGGTGGAAATAATTCATGCGGCGATAAGCCGTAAATGTTATTTGCCGGTTTCGCCTGAAAAGGATATGGGCAAAAATCATCTGGAGATGTCCGGCGACCTGTTTAATATCGGCGCGCCCCGGCTGAGCCGGGAGGAGTACGCCGGGTTGTGCAGGGATGATATTGATTTCGGCAAAGTTGACATGAAATATGAAGATTATCGCTGGCACAGATTTAAGGAGAACGCCGAATGTCTCAGCCCGGAAAGCCTGTTTGCGCAAAGGCTGAGAGGCGCGGCTTGGCGCGCGGATAGTCTGCTGAAAGCTGTTCGCCCGGATGTTTTGTTTGTGCAGCAGGAATTCAGCCCGGAAACGCTGGTTATAATTTCCAAAGTTGCCGCCTTGAAAAAATCATCTCGCTCCGGCCGGACGAACACGCGCGGTTTTATTATCAGGGAGAAGAGAAAATTGACGGCGACAGGGCAAAAGGCAAGTCCATTATTTTCGCTTTTTCCCGCGACGAAAGTAAACTGAAAATATTGGACGCTCACCTGCCCTTTAAATATGAAAAATCGGCC
>JAISPA010000236.1 GCA_031275255.1 Acidaminococcales bacterium
AGGGGCGCTGAAATTGCTCCGGGAACGCATAGACGCGGCCGCTATCCGCTCGCCGCGCGACGGCGTGGTTACCCGCCGCTATATTTACGCCGGTTACTATGTGAAAAGCGGCAGCCCGATCGTCAGCGTCGCCGACACAGCGACGCTGTTGGCGCAGGCGGATGTCAGCGAGGGGCAGATTGCCGGCGTCTATATGGACGCCCAGGCACAGGTGAGCGTCGCGGCCTACGGCGACAGGGTTTTCAGCGGCAGGGTCAGCAGAATATCGCCTATGGCCGCCCAGCCGGCACGCACTTTTAAGACCGAGATAACCATACCCAACGGGTCCGGCGAACTGAAAGCCGGCATGTTCGCGCGGGTGGCGATCAGGGGCAAACTGAAAAAGGACGCCGTGGCCATCCCGCAGTCGGCGGTCGTCATGCGCGAAGACCAGCAGACGGTTTATCTGGTCAACGACGAAGACATCGTCCAGCAGGTACTGCTGGAGACCGGCGCGGTGGAAAGCGGGTTTATCGAAGTCCTGAAAGGCTTGTCGGGCGGCGAGAAGATTGTTGTCGGCGGCCAGAACAAATTGCGCCAGGGCGGTAAAATCGCGCCGGGGGTGACGGAAGGGACAGGTAGCGGCAACTGATTAAAGTTTTTATCGCCAGGCCGGTCTTTACCACCATGTTCGTGCTGGTGCTGGTGGTGTTCGGCGTTATTTCCTATCCCGGCCTTGGCATGGATTTGTACCCGGAAATAGACCTTCCTTACGTCAATGTTACGGTTATTTATGAAGGAGCGTCGCCCGAGGAGATGGAAACGCTCATAACCAAACCGGTCGAGGACGCGGTCAGTTCCGTATCGGGCATAAAGACCATCTCGTCCATGGCGCGCGAAGGGTATTCCCAAACCACCATTGAATTTGAGCTTGGCACGGACCCGCGCCAGGCCGCCAGCGAAGTGCGGGAGAAAGTGGCCGGCATTCGGCGGCGGCTGCCGGAAAACATTGACGAGCCGGTCGTGCAGCGCTTTGACATAAGTTCCCAGTCCATCCTTTACTATACCTTCTACTCCAAAATCCGCGGCCGCGGCGAAGTCAGAAAAATTCTCGAAGACGTTGTCATCGACGAGCTGCAAATGCTTGACGGCGTGGCGGAAGCCGCCGTCGTCGGCGCCAGCCCGCGCGAATTGCAGATATTGGCCGACCCGCGCAAACTTGAGGCTTACGGGCTGAATATGCAGAACATCGTCAACCAGGTGGACCAGGAAAACATCAATACGCCCGGCGGCAAAGTCAAAGAAGCCGGCTTTGAGCTGACCGTGCGGACGCTGGGCAAATACCGCAATATAAACGACCTCAAAGCCATAGTGGTGGCCAACCAAGACGGGCGGCTCATTCATCTGGGCGATGTGGCGGAGGTTACCGATTCCTGGGAGGAAGAACGCACCTATGGAAGGACCAACGGCGTCCCCAGCGTTGGCATCTCCGTGCGCAAACAGTCCGGCACCAATACGGTCGCGGTCGCCGACCGCGTGATGGCGGCCATGGACAGCATTATCCAAAACGACCTGCCGCCGGACTTTGAGGTCGCGATCGTCCGCGACCAGTCCTATTACATCAAAGAGAACGTCGCCGACGTCTGGACGTCCATACTTTTGGGCGGCTCGCTGGCCATTCTCATCACCTACATGTTCCTGCGCGACTTTCGCGCGACCGTCATCGGCGGCATGGCCATCCCGACTTCCGTCATCGCCACTTTCGCCCTGATGAAATGGCAGGGTTTCACGCTCAACAACATGTCGCTCATGGGCCTTAGCCTGGCGGTCGGCATCCTGGTGGATGACGCGATCGTCATAATCGAAAACATCTACAGGCACATGCAGATGGGCAAAAACAACTTCCAGGCGGCCTATCAGGCGACCAGCGAAATATCTTTGGCCATCCTCGCCACGACCTTCTCCCTGCTGGCGGTTTTTGTGCCTATAGGCAACATGGGCGAAATCGTCGGCCAGTTTTTCAAACAATTTGGCATGACCGTGGCTTTTTCCATAGCCTTTTCGCTCATAGTGGCGTTTTCCCTCACGCCGATGCTTTCGGCGCATTGGCTGAAGAGCCTTGAGGAAGCGCAAAAAGACGCTTTCCGTTTCCCGTGGCTGAAAACCTTTCTGGACAAATTTGAAAACCTTTTCCAAAAGAGCAAGGGGCTTTACCTTGAACTGTTGAACTGGGCGCTGGAGCGGCCTAAAAGCATTTTTATGATAGCGATCGCCTCGCTCCTGTTCAACCTGTTTCTCACGCCTTTCATGGGCAAGGAGTTTCAGCCGACTTACGATTCCGGCGAATTTTCCATCAGCATGAAGGCCCCGGCCGGCAGCTCGCTTGAGCGGATGCTGGAATTGGCCGAGCCGCTGGAAAAAACCCTCCTGGCGACCGCAGGCGTAAAAACGGTTCATCTAAGTATCGGCGGCAGCAGGCGGCCGGTCTACGAAGGCACCATCTACGTCAAACTTTATCCGTCCGGCGAACGCGCCCATACCATGATGGAGATCATGGATGAAATAAGGGAAAAATTTCGCGGCGTCGCGGGCATAAAAGTGGCGGTGCTCAGCAACCAGGGCGGCGGGCGCGGCGACCAGAGGCCGGTGCAGATCGGCCTCCGGGGTTCTGACCTTGAAGAACTCAACCGTTACGCCAACCAGGCGGCGTCCATTTTGCGCGAGCTGCCGGGCGCGACGGACGTCGACATATCAAGTTCGGAAATGGAGCCGGAAGTTACCATAAGGCTGGATCCGGACAAGGCGGCCGCCGTGGGCATCAATTCCTACTCGCTGGGCAGGCTGATCGAAACCGCTTTCTCCGGCAGGACTACCATCAATCGTTTTACCGTCGGTGACGAGGACTACAACATACGCGTGCGGCTGGCCGACCGTTACCGCCTGAACATAAACGACGTCGCCGACATCAGGGCGCCGGCGGGCAGTAATTTCGTGCGGCTGGGCGACGTCGCCGAAGTCATATTGTCGTCAGGGCCGACGCAGATCGACCGCGAAGACCGGCAAAGGCAGGTCATAGTCTATGCCAACGCGGTAGGCATCTCGCCGGGCGAAATATTGGACAAAGTAAGGGACCAGATCATGCCGGAGGTCAATATGCCGCTCGGCTACCGGTACAAATTCATCGGGCAGGGCGACATGATGGCGACCGCTTTCGACGAAATAACCAAAGCGCTCGTCATCGCCGTCATTATGGTCTATATGGTGCTGGCCGCCCAGTTTGAAAGTTTCAGCCAGCCGGTGATCATAATGCTCTCTTTGCCTTTCTCGATCATCGGCGCCATACTCGGCCTGATGATGGCCGGGCAGACGATCAACATGATGTCGCTTATCGGCGTGATCATGCTGATGGGCGTTGTGACCAAAAACGCCATATTGCTGGTTGACTACGCCAATCTGCAGCGCGAGGAAGGCATGTCCATAAAAGCTGCGCTCATCGAGGCAGGCTCTTTGCGGCTGCGCCCGATCATGATGACCACCCTTTCCACCGTCCTCGCCATGCTGCCGATCGCCTTCGGGATGGGCGAGGGCGCGGAACTCAGGCAGTCAATGGGCGTCGCCATGGTCGGCGGCATCACGACTTCCACCTTGCTGACCTTGGTGGTCGTTCCGATCGGCTACCTGATGCTGGAAAGCTACAAAGAAAGGCGCGGCCACGCCGTGGCCAAACGGCGCATAGACTGATACTAATATCCAATAATTCAGTAGAATACAACGCAAAAAGTATTGCTGGGCGCAATTGGATTATATCTACTTTTTAATAGAAGATTAGTATGAGGGAACTGCTCGGGCATTGGAAAAAGCAAAGGATGTGGCAAGATGAAAAAAGCAATGTTTTTTATTGTTTTGTTTTTCGTGTTTGCGAATGTATGCGGCGCGGCCGCCTACAAAAATTATGAGTACAATTTTCAATTAGACCTTCCTGATGATTGGCAAGACATAAAAGACGAACTGGAAGTGGAAAATAAAGGCCAATGCATGTTCGTAATAGGCAAAACGGGCGCCCGGCAAGAGGAATCAGCTTTTATGACGCTACTTGCGTATCCTTTCCAGGTCAATGAGCTTACCCTTGACGATATGTCAAAACGGGACAAAAAAAGATTTGCCGACATCCATGTCAAAGCGATTGAAGAGGGCGGCTCTGACACAAAAATAAAGGCGGTTGCTTTTAAAAAAATTGGCGCCCATTCCGCGCTGGTAATAACGTATGAGGAAGACGCCGCATCCTTTGCAAGGGCAATAATTCTCGAAAACAAAATATTGTACATATTTTATCTTGCTGCCGGCAGGTCATTGGCAGAACACAGCCCGCAATTTTTCAAAACAATAGAAAGTTTGGGGCCTTTATGACAAGGCCGGCCATGTGCTTTTTGGTAGGCGAGCTTGCGCAATTGGGGGAAAAGCGCGTCGAATATTACTTTCCCGCCTACTAAAATATTCTCGCAAAGCATTGAAAAAACCAGATACTTTATGTATAATAAATTGGTAATCTCTTGAGGAGTGGTACTCAAGCGGCTGAAGAGGACGGTTTGCTAAACCGTTAGGGGGGGCAACTCCCGCCCGGGTTCAAATCCCGGCCACTCCGCCATTTTTACGGTTTTCCCTTGCTGAAAATGCCACAAAAAGGCCATTAGGTGACCAATAGCATAATTATAAAGCAGATACGAAATATAAACGTATCTGCTTTCCCTTTTAAGGCCGTGTCGCTTCCTGTTCCCCGGACGGCAGGATGCCAGGCGCGTTTTTCAACTCTTTCACGCATTCTTCCGTCCGGCGGTATTCTTCGATTAGCTCTTTGTTTGCGGCGCAATAGCGGTTTATAACCCGCGCCGGCGCAGCCGTTTCGGCAGTACGCAAAAAGGCCGGCAATCATTTTCCGGCCTTCCTTGGCTTACTTGGCAAGGTCTACGGCCAACCGGTGCGTTCGCCCCTGCGCCCGTATTTCTGTCCGGGAAATATCCCGAAACGAACATTAAGGGGCTTTGTCCATGACAAATTATTGCGCCCGCTTTTTCCCGCTATGGCCGCCGCTTCATACCTTTCGCGGATCGGCGCTTTTATCCCTTTGCACTCGCCCCTTGACAGGTGTTGAAATGTTCGCCGTTTTGTTGTATGCTCTTTTTGAACCACAGGGCCTTGCCGCTTTCATTTTACAATCAGCTCAATTTGCTGCGCTGTGGCGGTTTGAAAAATAATCATTGATTTTTTACAACTTATGTGTAAGCTTATTAATATGAGACGTTAATATGAGTAAAAACCCCGTGGAATTACGCCAAATGCACCTTTGCTGTACACAGGCGGAAGGTATGGCGATTGGGAAATATCCGCTTCAGCCGTAGCCATTCAGTCTTAAACAACAAAGAAGTATTTACGCCGGCCAGTCAGCGAAAGTCCTTCTGTAAAAGGGAGAAAATGCCGAATTTTTCCGATTTTAGCAATATTGAGATATTGCGTGAAAACAATTAAAAATTTTAAGGAGGCGTTGCTCAATGAAAAAAATCCTTGCCCTGCTGTTGTTTATTCTCGCGTTCGGTGCCGGCGTTCCCAAAGCAAATGCGGAAATTACGCTGCTTCCTGCAGAAGGACTGCCCAAGATAGCTTTATATGTATTTCTTGACCCTAAAGGCATTTCCGATCCCACCGCGTCCGCAGAAAAGATTCATCAGGAACTTAAGACAGAAGTCGAAAAGGGAAAAAAGGCCAGCGTCCTTCCCTTTGAGTTAACCAACAAGATATTGCGCCGCTATATCAGAGAAAACACCTCCGCCGAGACGGCGCGGGAAGCGGATTCCGGCTTTATCGTGAAAAAGAATGACCTGATCGCCCTGGCTAAAGAAGCGCAAGCGGATTATATTCTTTTCCTCAACGCAAGGGTGTCGAGCGACCAGGTAAAATGGAACGTCTGGACAGGCATCCGTTCCAAGCGCACCATTCTTTTTGAAATGGTGCTGACGGATAAAGAAGCAAAAGATTATTTGCTTGACGAGGTGTTCTCCGAAGCCGGAAGCGCGCAGGGTACGGCTTACGATCGGGCTTTTAACAAGGCGCTTGTTAAAATTTTGGAAAAGATTGATTTCAGCAAAATTGACTTTTGAAAAATAGCCTCTCCCGCCAAAGGAAACAGCCAAAAGCAGATTTTTTGCGCGCTGAACACGCCCGAAAAAATCGGCGCTTTGCGGCGCGAAGGATTTAAAGATGAAAAAATTGCGCTTTGCGGCCCTTATTATCATTGTTTTGTCCGTTGCCGGCGTGTTTTGTTATTTATATTACCAAAGCACGCCCGCCTATTCGCTCTTTCTGATTTGGCGGGCGGCCGGTCGCCACGACCCGGCGGATTTCGAGCGGCGCGTGGACTTGGACAGCGTGCTCGGCCATGCTTTCGATGATATAGTGTCCGCGGCGTCCGAAAGCATGCCGGCCGGCGAGAAACGTCTGGCGGCGGGACTGGCCGGTTTGTTCAAACAGCCCTTTGTTACTGCCATGAAAGAACAGATACGGGCGGAAGTAGCATCCGCGCCGCCCGCCGCCGAAAACGGCCAAGCCGGGAAAAGGGAGGGGACTTTTGAAATTCCCGGTCCAAAATCCATTGTTAAAAATATTACCGACCGGTTCAAGCCCGGCAAAATAGATTATCGGGGAACAGGCGCCTCGCGGGTGGACGGCGGGAAAGCCAGCGTGGAGATAATAATCTTTGACCATGAACTGAATAAAGACTTCACTCTTAACGCCAAACTGGACAAAGCGGAAAGCGGCGTCTGGCGGCTGAGCCAGATCCGGAACCTCGTCCCTTATTTTCTGGAACTGAGCGAAGCCAGAAAAGTTCCGGCCGGCGGAAAGACTTAAGGCAGGCTCGTCCTCAGCTGGGCGAGCTTGCTTCGCCGGAGAGGGTCAATCATCGAACCTGAAATAGGGCGGGTTTGCCGCGCCGGAGAGAGTTAGTTCCGTGTTCAGGTTCCAGCCGCAACAATAACCATCGGGAGGACAGCAATGCCCAAAACGAAAAATTTCCGTTTTAAATACGGAAACTCATATATAGATTTCGCCGTGCCGCAAGACAGGCTGCTCGGCGAGCTTAAAACGGCTCCTCTGCCAGTCTTGCCCGACCCGGTCGGCGCCGTTCGCCGCGCGCTGGATGAGCCTATTGATGCGCCGCCTTTAAGCGCGATCCTCAAACCCGGAAAAACAGTGTCCCTGCTCGTGAACGATACCACCCGCGTCGCCAACACGCACGTCTTTATGCCTGTTTTGCTCGACATTATCAATGCCGCCGGCATTCCCGACGAGAATATTTCCCTCATCTTCGCGCTCGGGACCCACCGCGCCATGAGCGGGGAGGAAATGGCGCGGGTGGCAGGCCGGGATGCGGCCAGGCGGCTGAAAAAATACAATCCCGACTGCAAAGACCGCAGCCAGTACGTTTACTTAGGCGATACTTCCTTCGGTACGCCCGTCTGGCTTTATAAAAAAATGGCGGAAAGCGATTATATCATCTGTACCGGCAGCATTGTACACCATTTTTTCGCCGGTTTCGGCGGCGGGCGCAAAGCGGTTTTCCCCGGGGCGGCCTATTATGAAAGCATCCAGAAGAACCACGCGCTGATGCTTCGCCCGGGCGCGGCCATCGGCCGGCTGGAAGGCAATCCGGTGTATGAGGACCAAATGGAGGCGGCGAAAAAATGCCCGCCCGCTTTTCTTTTGAACGTCGTCCTGAACGAAAACAAGGAGTTTCTCGGCGTGTTCGCCGGCAATTACATAACCGCCCACCGCAAAGCCTGCCAAATGGTCGATCAGGCTTACGGCGTGGAAATACCCGCGCCGGCCGATTTGGTGATCGCGACCTGCGGGGGCTACCCCAAGGACATCAATGTGTATCAGCTGCAAAAAACCATGGACAACGCCCATTGCGCGGTACGCGACGGCGGGGCGGTGATTATTTTCGGCGAATGCGCCGAAGGGTCAGGCTCGGAAACCTACGAAAAGCTGATGGAACGCTGCCCCACGCCGGAAGCGGTGGAAGAAGATATCAGGCGCGATTTCCAAATCGGCGCGCACAAAGCTTTCTCCGTGACCAGGCTGATGAAAAAGGCGGCTTTTATCCTTATTTCCGGCCTGCCGCCGGAGCTTGCCCGAAAACTGCTCTTTACCCCCGCCGCTTCCTTTGGCCAGGCCATGGACATAGCAAAATCCATTGTCGGCGAACATCCTTCCATCTACCTCATGCCGCAGGGCAGCCTGACCGTCCCGCGCGTCAGGCAATAAAGGAGGACGCGCCGTGCGGGAAATCGCCATAGCGCAGATCGGCAATGTAAAAATAGGCCATGCGCAAAATTATCGACTGGGAACAGGCTGCACCGTGCTCATTTTTGCCGGAGGCGCTCCCGCCGGCGTTGATGTGCGCGGCGGCGGCCCGGCCTCCCGCGAAACCGAACTGCTCAATCCGCTGGCCGGTCCGGAAAAAATTCACGCCGTGCTTTTCGCGGGCGGCAGCGCTTTCGGATTGGACGCGGCGGGCGGCGTCATGCGCTATCTGGCGGAACGCGGCATAGGTTATCAAACAAGCAGCGCCGTTGTCCCCTTAGTCTGCGCCTCCTGCATCTATGATCTTTCCGTCGGCTCGCCTGCGGCCTTTCCCGACCAGGCCATGGCTTACGCTGCCTGCGAAGACGCGCAAAACAACATCCCGCGCCAGGGAAACGTCGGCGTCGGCGCCGGCGCGACCGTCGGCAAATATAAAAAAGAGCCGGGCCGGATGATGAAATCCGGCCTCGGTCTTTACGCCGCGCAGTCCGGCGATTTGAAAATCGGCGCCTTAGCCGTGGTGAACGCGTTTGGCGATGTTTACGACGGCGGAAAAATTGTCGCCGGTATGCTTGACGACAGCGGCGCGGGATTTGCCTGTACGGATGAAACAATGTACCGGGACTGCTCCGGCGCGCAGGGCGCGCTGACCGAAAACACCACCCTGGCCGCGGTTGTCACCAACGCCGCTTTCAACAAGCCGCAGCTGGTGAAAATAGCCGCTATGGCGCAGGACGGCCTGGCGCGGACAATATCGCCCGTACATACCATGGCCGACGGCGACAGTGTATACGCCCTTTCGGTCGGCGGCGTCGCCGCCGATATCAACGCCGTAGGCGTGATCGCCGCGCGGGTGGTCGAGCGGGCGATTTTAAACGCCGTTTGGAGCGCCGACGCCGCTTACGGCCTCAAAGCGGCGCGGGATATGGCCTAAGGGTAAGGCTTGGGACAGATTTATACTATATTTTTATATTTTCCACCCCGATGAGCGCGGAAAGTTCCCCGCGCAAGCCGGGACTGGCTGCGTCCACCTGACAATGCCGGCCGGCCAGTATGGTATGACCTGAGGGCAGTTCAATGCTCACCGGCGAGCCGCCGGCGTATTTTGCGAGTATGCCTTTAATTTTGAGATAGGAAGCGCGATTGTCCAATCCGCCGGGCAGCCGCAATTTGAAAGGCGGCGTCAGC
>JAISPA010000238.1 GCA_031275255.1 Acidaminococcales bacterium
TTCCCCACGGCTAAAACCTGGTAAGTATTAGGCTTGTGCCAGCAGGGCTTGCTGTTTGCCGGGAAAGGAAAGCATCCGTTTCCTGCCCTGCCGTGCGCCCTGTATCCCATAGCTAAAGCAGGGGGCTTTACGGTAAATTGAGGCAGAATTTTTCAGTCCCGGTTGTATTTAAATCTTGTGCCCGCTAATTTTTTCCATACTGTGTCACATTCGGCCAGGGTCTCTTTGTCCAATCCGCCTTTATCCAGCGTTTTAAGGTTTTGTTTTAACTGTTCCAGCCTGGAAAAGCCCGTGATGACGGCGTCCGCGCCATCGGCGCCGTACAGCCAGCGCATGGCCAACTCCAGCATACTGACGCCGGCTTTTTCGGCGATTGCGTGTATGTCGTCCCAGGCGCTGAAATTTTCCTCGTTCCAATACCTGTCCGCGTACATTTTGCTGTTGGAAAAGCGCGTATTGGGCAGTTGCTGCTTGTCCTTGTATTTATCGGTCAAAAAACCGGCGGCCAGCGGGTTGTATACGACGAGCCCCAACTTGTGCGCGCGCAGGAAAGGCAGAAATTCCTGCTCAATGCCGCGTGTTATAATATTGTAGACCATTTGCGTTACAACCGGATGGTTCAGGCCGGCGTAGCGCGCTTTATAGTACATTTGGCAAAGCTGCCAGGCGGCGTAATTGGAAGCGCCGATATAGCGTACTTTACCGGAACGCACCAGCGTGTCCATGGTGTCGATGGTTTCTTCAATAGGCGTGGCGGAGTCGGGCGCGTGCAGGTAATATATATCAATATAATCGGTTTGCAGCCTTTTAAGCGACAACTCCACCTGCTTCAGAATGTAGCGCCGCGAAAGGCCGCCGGCATCGTTGGGCGCGCCGTCCGCTTTTGGATTCAGGCGGGAACCGACTTTGGTCGCCAGTATTATCCTGTCGCGTTTGCCCGCTATGGCCTTGCCGAGAATCTCCTCTGAGCGGCCGTTGGTGTAAACATTGGCCGTATCGAAAAAATTGACGCCTGCGTCGAGCGCGTATTTGACCGCCGTTACGCCGGTTTTTTCATCGACCTGGTCGCCGAAGGTCATTGCGCCTATGCACAACCTGGATACTTCAAGGCCTGTGCCGGTAAGTTTTACATACTCCATTTTCCGCGCCTCTCTTTGTAAAATTTTCGTACGCTTTCCTGAACGGGACTTCATACTGCTGCCCGGCTAAAATAATGGCAGTTATGCGGCTGATTTGCCGCGCGGGCGAGGCCGGAAACCAGCCGTCCCCGTGGCGTGTACGGCCTTGGATTGCACAAGCCTCGCCCCTGCGAATATTGACTGTGTCTTGCGCCTTGCAGGGCGGCAACACATCCCGCGGATATTTACCGTGTTTTAACCGGTGGACCGTATTATTTTGCCGGGACAAAAACAAAACCCTGGCGATCGTTTTTTTGTATTTTGCCCGCGCCCGGGAAAGCGATATGCATGCCCGCTATGGAGGCGTTCTGCGCAGCCGCCCATTCCAAAACCGTCTGGCGCGTTTTAGCCGCTTGCGCCGGGTCGACGTCATAAGTTACCGAAACGCCGGGAAGCGGCATCTGTATAGCCATGGCGTGTGTGATGTCCCCCCAGATCAGACATCTATCGGCGTTGCCGTTTTGAATAAGATACATGGTGTGCCCTGGCGTATGCCCATAGGCGGCGATCGGGTATATGCCGGCAAACAGGCTTTCCGCCCGGATGCCTCCGGCGGCGGCTTGATCAAGTTCCCCGGGGGTAAATGTTTTGACCTTGCCGCCGTAAGGTTTAAGCGTTTCCGCCGCGCTTTTGCCTTTCCAGTAATCAAGTTCCCCAACCGCCACATATATGTCGGCGTTGGGGAAAGCTATTTTGCCTTCGCGCAAAAGGCCGCCGATATGGTCACCGTGCATGTGCGTCAGCAACACGGCGTCAACATCCTCCGGGGAAACTCCCGCCGTCTGCAGATTGCGGAAAAGCTCCCGGCCGTAGCCTGTGTCAATCAGGATGATCTTATCGCCGGTTTTTACCAAAAAGGCGTTGACCGCGCTGGGGAAGACGCCGCCCGGAATGTAGCGCCGCTGGTCTTCGGCGGCAGCGTTGAGCAGTATGGAAGAATTGCCGGTACGGTCGCCTTCGGAAAGCAAGATAATTTTTATTTCGCCCAGATCCATACTCTTTACCGTTTCCGGCGGTTCTGCCCCGCCGGACAGCGAAACGGCAAACGTAAAGAAGGATGCCAACAACGCTAATTTAAACAATCGCTTTTGCAAAACCATCATCTCCCGCTGTAATATTCTTACTATGGGCAGATTGCGCTCTTATCGGGAAGCAATCTGATTCCCCGGGATTCGTCCCCTTTATAACTGAAATAACCCTCTCCCGCGAACCCAATTCACCTTTTTCGGGGACCGGCATTCCGCAGGCATGAATCTTCCGCCGAATGAAGATTTAATAGGGCGTGTTGACACTGCCGTTCAACACCCTAATTAATTATAACAAAAATCCATCCCACCAGCTATTAAATATATATTGTCCGCCGATTTTACCAATGGCGGGACAAAAAATATACCTCACGCGGATCGAAAAAACCGGATTTGTTTGCCGCAACCCCTTGACAAGCCTCAAGCGTTTGTGTAAAAT
>JAISPA010000263.1 GCA_031275255.1 Acidaminococcales bacterium
CGGTTTGCGGCTTGATCTTGTACATTAAAAAGCCTAAAAAACTTAAAACAATTACGGTTTTTACAAAAGGCGCCGCCTCACCCTGCCCGCAGTACATTTCAACGCCCAGCGCGGGGAGCATGGCCCCGGCCTCCAACAGCAAAAGCGCGCCGAGATGCTTAAATATCAGACGGTAGTTCATTGTGCGCCCTCCGTATAGGCAATGCTGTCCAAATCCGACAGGTACATGTTCCTAGTAATTATGACGACAAGGTCGCCCGGTTTGAGCAGATCGTCCCCGTGCGGTATCAGTATTTCGCCGCCGCGCGCTATGGCCGCTATCAGCACTTCTTTTTTCAGGTAAAGGTCTTTAAGCGGCGTATTTACCAGCCGCGAGGCGCCCCCAACGGTGAATTCCACCGCCTCGGCCTTGCCTTCCACGATTTTATAGAGTGCGTTTACCGGATTGCCCACGGCATTTTTCAGCCCCCTGGCAAAACGCAGTATTTGATTGGCGGTAACCAAGTTCGGCCTTACCAGGTTATCAATGCCGGAGGTTTTGACGATTTTAGGCAAAGCGGGCCGGCTCGTTTTCGCGATGACTTTCGGAACGCCGAATTCTTTGGCGAAAAAAGCGGCAATCAGATTGTCTTCGTCGTGCCCGGTTACCGAGATGAAAGCCGACATTTTGTCTATGTTTTCCATCTCCAACACCGCCCCGTCGGAACCGTCGCCGTGAATTATCACGGCGTGCGGCAGTTGTTTAGCCAATTCTTTGCACTGCTCATAGTTTTTCTCTATGATCTTGACCTTGATATTTACCGAGTCGAGGTATTTTGCCAAATAATAACCGATGCGCCCGCCGCCCATGATCATGGCGGCCTTGATTTTTTCGGCGCGTATGCCGCACTTGAGGCAAAATTCATACAGCATGGCGGGTTTGCCGACGATATACAGCCGGTCGTTTTCCCTGACCATAAATTCGCCGTCAGGAATGATCGCGCAATCTTCGCGCAATACCGCGCCGATCAGGATGCTGGCGGAGTATTCGGACGCGAGATCTTTCAGTTTTTTATCAATGATCGGCATGTCTTTTTTGACGCAGATGTCGATTATTTCCACTTGATTGCCGGCGAAAACTTCAACGTTCAAGGCAGGGGAAAATTGCAGCAGTCTGCTTATCTCTGCGGCCACTTCCTGTTCCGGGTTTATGATCATGTCAAGCCCAAGGTCATGTTTGAGCGTGGACAGTTCATTGGCGTACTGGGTATCGCGTATGCGGGCGATGGTGTGTTTGACGCCGAGACTTTTCGCGGTCAGGCAGCAAATCATGTTCATTTCGTCGCCGGCGGTAGCGGCGATGAGCAAATCCGCCCCGCGCGCCCCGGCTTCCAGCAGCACGTTCGTGCTGACGCCGCTGCCGTTTATGCACATTACGTCAAGATTTTCAACCGCGGTCTTGAGCACTTCGGCATTTTTATCTACAATGACGACTTCATTGCCTTCTTCCGCCAGGTTTTCGGCTAAATTATACCCTATTTTGCCGCAGCCGATTATTATTATTTTCATTAATTTTCCCCTCCACATTTCCGCCGCCCGCATTATAAACCGACAAAATCCGGCTATATTGAAGGCTTGCGCCTTTTTGCCGCGCTCCGCACGGCAATAATGATAGTTACTACCCCGTAACACCTAAAAGTTTACCAAACGCCGGCCTTTTTCCCGCCGGGCGGTGTTGCAAAGCATCGCCGAACCTTTGGGTTCGCCTACATTTTGCGCCTTGCCCGGCGAAAAAAAGCCTTGCCGTTCGCTGACAACCTTTAGGTGTTACAAGGTATTACGCTTTTGCGCCGTTCGATCCGGTGGCGGGGATTTTTACTTTTTTAATTTTTTTTCATAAACTTCCATTTGTTTTTTGATGATTTTTTCATAACCGTTGCCGCCCGGCTTGTAGTACTCACTGCCGGAAAGCCCGTCCGGCAAGTATTGCTGCTCGACAAAATTGCCTTCGTAATCATGGGGATATTTGTAATCACGCCCATGCCCCAAAAGGGCCGCGCCGCGGTAGCCGGTTCCGCGCAGGTGCGGCGGTACCCGCCCGCAGTATTTTTCCCGGACGTCGCGCAGGGCGCGGTCTATGCCCAGGCAGCTGCTGTTGCTTTTGGGCGCTGTGGCTATATAGGTAACCGCTTGCGCCAAAGGGATGGACGCCTCGGGAAACCCCACAAACTGAGCCGCCTCGGCCGCCGCCGTCGCCAGAATCAAGGCTTGCGGGTCGGCGTTGCCGACGTCTTCGGCCGCGCAAATGACTATGCGGCGCGCGATAAATTTTAAATCCTCGCCGCCTTCAATCATCCGGGCGAGATAATGCAGGGCGGCGTCAGGCGAAGACCCGCGCATGCTTTTGATAAAAGCGGATATGACATCGTAATGTTCGTCGCCTTTCTTATCGTAACGCCGGCCGGTTTCGGCTAAAACTTCCCTTGCTTCCTTTTTGCCTATGGATTTTGTTTCGGCAGACAAAAGCGCGGCGGCCTGTTCTAAAAGATTGAGGGCTACCCGCGCGTCGCCGCCGCATCTTTCGGCAAGCATCAGACGCGCTTCTTCTTCTATGGCAAGCCCGGCTTCGCCATAGCCGCGTTCTTTGTCGCCGAGGGCGTTCTGCAATAATTTGTTTATGTCTCCCACAGTCAGCGGCTCTAAGCGTATGATCTTCAGGCGCGAAAGGAGCGGCGAATTTACCTCGAAAAACGGGTTTTCCGTTGTCGCGCCGATCAGGGTTACAACGCCGCTTTCCACATAAGGCAAAAGCACGTCTTGCTGCGCTTTGTTAAAGCGGTGTATTTCGTCGATAAACAATATGGTCTTCACGCCCAGCGACGATTTGCGCTCGCGGGCGGCGGCGATTATTTTCCTGAGATCGGCGACTCCCGCCACGGTCGCGTTCACCTGTTCAAAAACCCCGCCGGTCATGTTGGCTATCACTTTGGCTAAAGTGGTTTTGCCGGTTCCCGGCGGGCCAAAAAAGATAAGAGAAGGAATGGCGTCTTTTTCCATCATACGGCGCAAATAACGCCCCTCGCCCACAATCGCCGCCTGTCCGACGAATTCGTCCAGATTGCGCGGTCTCATGCGTTCGGCCAAAGGGGGTTGTATTTCCCGGTCAAACAGGCTCATAAATATTTCCTCCCCGAATCCATTGGTTGCACAGCCCAAAAACGGACCAAAGCGGTACTGTTTTTTCGCCGCCGCTCCCGGCGGTTTCCGTCTGTACGGCGAAAACGTCCCGATTTTTGCGGCGGCGGAAAATCCAGCAGCATGGTTAGTATATATTGTTTAAGAGTTGCTTCTTCCTGCGCGGAAAGTCTTGTTTGCCATATCCTTGCCCGCCGCTCAACGGCGGCCGCCGTCAAATTCACGCCATAAATACCAGGTGGCCAGCGAACGCCAGGGACGCCACTTTTCGGCAAACGCCATCATTTGGCTGCGTTTTTGCATGACAGCAGGCAGGGAAAAGACTTCCTTTATCGCTTTTTGCAGTCCGAAATCGTCGGCAGGCAATACATCCGGCCGGTTTAAGGCGAGGATCAGGAATATTTCCGCCGTCCAGCGCCCAAGCCCTTTTATTTCCGTCAGTTGCTTGACTATGGCCGCATCGCTCATTTGGGAAAATTTGCTAGGGTCAATTTTCCCTTCTATGATATGTCTTGACAGATCTTTTATATAGTTTATTTTCAGCCTGGATACGCCGCAAGCCTCGACCTCGGACGCCGGCGCGGCCAGTATCGCGTCCGGCGAAGGGTTTTCGCCATAGGATGCGGTGAAGACCGAAAAAATCCTCTGAAACACGTCGCTCGCCACCTGCTGGGACAAAATACACTTAATCAAAGTGATATAGTATTTTTCCCGCGCAACCGGCAAAAGCGTACAATGCCCGTATTTATCGATCAGCGCGGCCAGGTTTTTATCGGTTTTTTTGAGGTAATTTTCCCCGTCGGTCCAATTCGTATGCTCTGACATAAGCCCTTCCTTTGACAGTTCCCCATGCCTCGGGCAGAGTGTTCCCGGCGCACCGCCTTCTGCGGCGTCCGGTTCGGATTCCCCGGGCGTATGGGTCCCGGCGCGGCACGCCGCGCCGTCCCGTTTATAATCCGCACCAGCCGGAGCAGTCTCTGGCAGGGTATTTCGCGTCCACGCCCGCGGCTTTCGCGCAAAATACAGCGGGATTCTGCCGGCGCTATGCGTCGCAAGGCGGGCCGCCGCCCTGCCCGCGCATTTTATCCATCAGCGCCCGCATGTCGGCGGCGCCGAAAATGGCGCTGCCGGAAACCAGGACGTCGGCGCCGGCTTTTACGGCCGCGCCGGCCGTATACCGGTTTATTCCGCCGTCAACCTGTATAAGCGCTTTACTGCCGATTTTCAGCAGCAAGTCTTT
>JAISPA010000274.1 GCA_031275255.1 Acidaminococcales bacterium
TCTTTTTGAGCCATAGGGTTTCGCTCCCTTCATTGTTGTTCTTGTCAAACTCAATGATAACGCTTTTCCCTATGGTTTTCTATTTTCTTTTTCCGTTGCATTTCATTTTACAATGAACCCAAGTGATATTGTCACCACACCCTACAGGGCGGCTTAGTGTAAGCGGATAAAACTATTGCGGGCAATTTAACTTGCAATTTTCAGATAACCACAATCCGGCAAAATTCGCTTGACAGCGAATGTCAAGTATGTTAATCTCTGTTTAGCTGTCAGAGGTTACCAAAAGTTCTTTCATAAATTCATAATACGGCAGATGCCCGCAAGGGCTTAATAAGGAAGTCCGGCGCAATGGCGGTTTTTCGCCATACGCGTCGGCGCGGTGCCGCCGCTGTAAGGGCGAGTTTGTTTCTAAGGTAAGTCGCGAAGGGCGACTTCCTGACAACCACTAGGATGGGTAATACTCCTTGGGAATGGCAAGATTCCTTTGGGAGGATAAGACATCTTTGGGAAGGCGAAACACGCTATGACCCCCGAGCCAGAAGAATTGTCTGCCGATACCCATACTGTTTGACCCACGAGTAAACTGGGGAGGTTGGGAGCGGCCGGTTGTTCAGCGCCGCCGTCAGGCTTCTCCCAAGGGGGAAGCTGTTTTTGTTTCCTTTTCCTTACAACCCGACCTGCCTATAAAGCGCGGATGCTTTGTCAAGGCCGGCGTCTGTCCGGCGCGGCAAGCGGCGGCGCATAATCATAAGCCGTATTTCATATATAACCGTTTCGAAGAAACATTATCTATATTGTGTTACCTCATGACAAAACGCGCAAAATAAAAATCACCAGAAAATTCCTGGTGATTGGTGCGCAATGGTGAAACGGGAATTCCATTCGGGATAATTTTGTTTATATATTCATAATCGGTTTGCCCCGTGTTCAGCACGGTTTGACTATGTCGGCAAGTAACATAATATAGATAATGTTTCTCCGAATCGTTTGGTTCATGAGCGAAAATTGCGCCGGACACGGCGCAAAACGCAGGCAAACCTGCAGGTTCGGTGAATTGCAGCAAAGCACGGAGCGGTTTCCGCCGCGAACTGGTACCCCGTAACACCTAAAAGTTTACCAAACGCCGGTCTTTTTCCCGCCGTTCGCTGACAACCCTTAGGTGTTACAAGGTACCAGGCGGCGAACGGCTATGAATACAGATTATAAATACCATACCCGACAGAAGCCCGTCAGGGCTTGAGATGCAAGCCGGTCAAAATCCGGCGCGGTCCCGCCACTGTAGCAGACGGCGGCCTGAACTTCCGGGGATAATCCCCGAAGGCGTAAGGCGCGTCGATCTGGAGCCAGGAGTCTCGTCTGTAGAAAATTTCATCATACCCTACGAGCGATAGGGCAGGATTTAGGCGGTTGTTTGCCGCCCGACTTCCCTTTCGGCTTGGCCGGGAGGGAAGTTTTTTTCGCCGATACGCCGGTTTGCCCGGCAATTGGAATAGACAATAACGTGAGAGGATGTTAGAGGCAGAAATGAAAAAAAGCAAAAAGGCATTGGGCGCGGGGGTGTTTTTAAGCCTGTCGCTGCTCAACGGGAGCGTACTGGCCAAAGAGGGCGCGGCGGAAGACGTGTTTGAACTCGATCCGGTAATCGTTACCGCCACCCGCACGGAGCGAAAATCCTTGGACATCGCCGCCGAAACGGCGGTAATAACGGCGGACGACATTGAGAAAAAAGGGGCGGTAACCCTGGCGGACGCCCTCGAAGGCGCGCCCGGGGTCGCCATTGTGCGTTACGGGCGCACCGGCGCGGCCACTCCTTTTATTAACGGCTCAGAGATTGTGGTGGTAATGATCGACGGGGTAAGGATGAACCCGACGCAGGGACCCTCAGGCGGCAGCACCATAGATCTCAGTCATTTTGCCGTCAGCCTGAACGCGATCGACCGCATCGAAGTGGTGCGCGGCGGCAACTCGGCCCTGTACGGTGCTGACGCGGTGGGCGGGGTAATCCATCTATTCACCAAAAAAGGGGCGCAAGAACCCTCCGGCAATTTGGGCGTGGCGCTTGGCGATGACCGGCAACGTCAGATCAGGCTCGGCACGTCCGGGAGCAGCGGCCAATGGGACTGGCGGCTGAACGGCGCTTATTATGACACCGACGGCTACCGTCCGAACAGCCAGGCCGACGACAAAAGCCTTTCCCTGCGCGTAGGAAGGCAAACCGGCGGCGGCGATCTTTTTTTCAATTATAACTATATACGCCACAAAGCCGGCGAACCCGGCACGATAAGCTCCCCGAGTTTGCGTGACCACAGCGAAGCGGAAAATCAAATTTTGTCCTTAGGCTATAACAAGTCCGACTTACGCCTGCAATATTATTATAAAAACAGAGATTACAAAGGTTTTTCCTATTCCGCCTTCGCGCACAAGGAAAAAACCCACGGCCTTTCCTATCAGGACAGCCGGAAAATCGGCAGCAATCTCCTGACCTGGGGAACCGATCTGTCGGTGGCGGAGATTGAAAGCACAGGCTACGCGGGCGACCATAAACGCTGGAAAAGAAGTTTCTTTCTGCAGGATCAGATCGGCGTCGGCAAATTTACCCTCACCCCCGGTTTATTATATGAAATGACCAACGATTTCGGCAACAAGGCTGTCCCCAAGGTGAGCGGCCTGTATAAAATAAACGACAAGACCAGTTTTTTCGCCAACTGGGGCAAGGTGTTCCGTGCTCCGGATTTCGACGACCTTTACTGGTATGAGAGTTGGGGGATCGGCATGGGAATGTTTGGCAATCCCGATTTGAGGCCGGAAACCGGCTGGACTTTTGAAACCGGCTTCAAAAAGGAGTTTGGCGATAAACATAACGTAAGCGTCAGCTTCTTCCGGCGGTTGTTGAAAGATCGGATTGTCTGGCAGGATGTTTCGGGAGGATATAGTACGATCTGGCGTCCGCAAAACATCAACAATTATCAGGCCAACGGCGCGGCGGTTACCTGGAACGGCCTGCTCGGCCGGCATTTCCGGGCGGACGCCAACTACACCTATGTAGATACCGACGCCAGTGAATATTACAGCGAGCGGAGAAATCAGTTTCATTTGGGTCTGCATTATACCAACCGGAAGTATTCGCAGTCCCTCATGCTTGATTCCCTGTCGGCCAACGACCAAAATCAGTATCCATCCCAAAATCTGCCTGGACACGCCGTGGTAAACACGACGGCGCGCTATCAGATCGCCGAGAACCAGAAAGTTTATTTAAACATTTACAATCTCTTTGACCACAAATACAGTTACCGGACAGGCTACCCCGCCAACGGCATCAGTTTCCTCGTCGGCTGGGACATCAAATTCCGCTGAAAACGAAATCACCAAACGCAAAACCACCCGCCAGGCGGGTGGTTTTGCCACCCTAATGGTCGGGCGCGCTTTCAGCGGCCCGACCGCCGGTTTAGACCGTCCGGCACGCCCCAGTCCTTTTTTCTGACGATGAAGACATAGAACACCGCCCGGAGTGTCAGATCCATAAAGGCGCAATACCAGTAGCGCAGCACATTGAACTCGCCGATATACTGCAGAAAGAGGAACAGCGGTATGCGGAAAATCCAGGTGCTGATCAGGGTAACGTACATGCCCGATTTTGTATCGCCCGCGCCCCGCAGCGCCCCCGGCAGGCAGAGGCTGACGGCGAGGGCGACCTGTTGCAGGGCGGCCACCCTGACGCAGCCGACTCCCCATGCCGCCACCGCCGGATCGGCAATAAAAAAAAGCGTGAGTTCCCCGGCGAAAATATACATAAAAAAAGCTATCGCCCCTACCGTACAAGCACCGCTTAAGCAGGTAAGCCACGCGTACCGCCTGGCGCGGCGCGGCCTCTCCCCGCCTATGCTGTTGCCGACAAGGGTCATGGCGGTAATGCCGAAAGCCATGCCGGGCAGAAATGCTATTGTCTCCACCTGCAAAGTAACGTTGTGGGCGGCAAACTGGACGGCGCCGGCCGTCGCCATGATCAGCGAACAGCATATACGCCCGCCCTGCAGGGCTATCTGTTCCAGTGCGGCCGGCGCGCCTATTTTAACAATCGAGCGCAGCAAGGCCCGGTTCAAAGCGAAAATATGCCTGTACCCGACCGTCAAGGTATATTTTGAACCGACCGCCCACAATCCCAGGACAAAGGTCAAACCCTGCGCGGCCGCCAACCCGGAAAACGCTCCGTGTATTCCGACCCGCGCGATAAAAAGCATAAAATAAGCCAAAAATAAAGCCGCCGCCTGCCCAAGCACGGCAACGGCCATCGCCGCGCGCGTCTCTCCTATTGCCCGCAGCGCGGAAAGGCAAACGCCGGCGGCGGCTGTAAAAGGCAAAGAAAGCGCGGCAATGCCGATAAATTCAACCGTCAGGCTGACCACCGGCGGGTCGGGAACGGTCAGGGCGATTATCCTTCCGATGCCCAAAACGCAAAAAACGGCGGCTGCCACGCCGAGACACACCGCCACGCCCACCGTCTGCCCGCAGATACGGCGGGCGTCTTCAATCCGCCCCGCCCCGTGGGCTTGCGCGATCAAAGCGCCCGCGCCCGTGCCGGCGGACGCCACAATCAGGCTGACGGTCGTCTGTAAAAGCATGGCCAGGCCGGCGGCGGCTACTTCCACCGCACCGAAGCGCCCAATCATGGCGATTATGAACATGCCGCTTAAGGAAGTCGCCAGCGTTTCCGCGACCACCGGCAAGGTAAGACAGGCTATTTTCCCCAGCATGTATTTTTCTGCTTTTCCTGCCGGCAGTACGGCGACGCCTGTCATGATCAGAGGACCGAATCCGGCGCGCAGGTTTTCAGGGCGTCTTCCAGCACGCCGAAAGCAAAAGCCAGTTCTTTTTCCGTTACAACAAGCGGCGGATGCCAGGTTACGCAGTTGCCGGCGGACAGTTTGAAAGACAGGCCGCGCTCCAGACAGCGGTAAAGGACTTTTTCCGCCAGACCGGCAGCTTTTTCTTTGCTTTTTCTGTCTTTGACCAATTCGAAGGATATAAGCAATCCGGCTATGCGCACGTCGCCGACGCAGGCGTATTTTCCCGCCAACTCAGCCGCCTTGGCCTGCGCAAAGGCGGAAAGGACGGCGCACTTGGCCAGCAGTTTTTCCTCATCAATGTATTCCATGGCGGCAAGGGCGGCTGCGCAGCCCAAGGCCGGTTTTTCGTGTGTATAGTGCCCGAGGGAAATCTCTTTTGCCTGATCGCAATGTTTTTTGGCCAGTACCGCCGCCTGCGGAATAACGCCGCCGCCAAGCCCTTTACCCAATACGATGATATCGGGTTCCACGGCGAATTTTTGATAAACGTAAAAATAACCGCTGCGCCCCAAGGCGGTGGGTATTTCGTCAAAAACGAGGAGTATGCCGTGTTTGTCACACAAAGCGCGCAGCCCGGCAAAGTAGCTCCGCGGCGGTACGTGTGTGTCGGCGGCCCGAATCGGCTCCAAAAGCAAGGCGCCGATCCCGCCTTCGTTTTCTATGATGTATTCTATATGGGCCAGGCAAAAGGCGGCTACCTTTTCCGGGTCTTCGCTGTTTATAAGGTTCCGGTAAGCGTTATAGGGCAGGGCGCGCATGCTGCCGCTCAACATCGGCCCCATGTCCTTTTTGAAAGCGTATTCGCCGCCTACGCTTATGCTGTCAAGACCGGCGCCGTGAAAAGACTCCCACAGGGAAATGACTTTATGCCGGCCCGTAACCTTGCGCGCTATTTTCAGGGCAATCCCGACCGCCGCCGTTCCCGACGGCGTGAAAAGAACGCGAAAGTCCTTGCCG
>JAISPA010000029.1 GCA_031275255.1 Acidaminococcales bacterium
TTCGCCGGCAGTCCGCGAAAAAGCGGATTTTCCGCGCAAAAATCAAGAGAGTTCCAGCCGATTTGCGGTATTTTCAGACCCCGGTCAGGCAGTTTATTTACCATGCCCGGCAGGATGCCCAGGCCGGCTGTTCCCGGCGACTCTTCGCTGCCGTCAAAAAGTATCTGCATGCCTACGCAGATACCCAAAAACGGGCGGCCGCTGCGGGCATAATCTCTGACTGTTTCGGCAAGACCGTATTCCAAGAGGTTTTTCATGCAATGCCCAAAAGAACCCACTCCCGGCAAGATCAGCCGGTCGGCGGCGGCGACCGCCGCCGCGTCGGAGGATACGGCGGCCTTTGCGCCTACTTTTTCCATTGCCTTGGACACGCTGTGCAAATTGCCAACGCCGTAGTCCACTATGACGATCATGTCAGGACACCTTTGGTACTCAATACCCCGCCTATCCTGTCGTTAAAGGCAGCCGCCCGGCAGAGCGCCCGGGCGAAAGCCTTGAAAACGGCTTCCGCCATATGATGCGCGTTCGCTCCGTATAAAAGGTTGATATGCAGCGTCAACTCGGCCTTGCCGGAGAAAGCGCGGAAAAATTCCTCGACCAATGCAAAATCAAAACCGCCGGCGGCCGGGGGGAATTTCGCGTTGAAAACCAGGTAAGCCCGTCCGCTCAGATCAACCGCCGCGTGCGCCAACGCTTCGTCCATCGGCACAAAAGCGCTGCCATAGCGGTTTATTCCCTCTTTGTTCCCTAAGGCTTCTTTCAGGGCGCTCCCCAGCACGATGCCGCAATCTTCCACCGTATGATGCGCGTCCACCGCCAGATCGCCCCTGGCCTTGACGGTCAGATCAAACAGGCCGTGTCTGCCCATGAGCGTCAGCATGTGATCAAAAAAACCTATACCGGTATCAATCGCGGCGGCGCCCCGCCCGTCCAAAATCCATTCGACGCTGACGGATGTTTCCGCGGTGTCGCGTTTTAAGGAAACTTGTCTCATGGTTTTCTCCTTATGCTAAAAATTCTTTTATTACGGCGAGGGCTTTTTCATTTTCGTCATAAGTCCCGATGGTCATCCTCAACCCGGCCAGATCGGGACTTTCGCTGAAATCGCGCATAAACACGCGCCGCCGGGCGGCGTTTTCCGCCAATGCGGCGGTTTTCTCCCGCCCGCCCGCGCGGAAAAAAAGGAAATTGGCCGCCGAAGGGTAAACCTTAAGGCCGAGCGTACAAAGCCGCTCATAAACGCGTTCCTTTTCCTTTACAATCGCGCACGCGATTTGGGCGTAAAGCTCCTTTTCGGCGTAAACCGCCCGCGCCAAAGCCAGCGACAGGGCGTTGACGTTGTAAGGCAAAATAGCCTTGCCAAGCGCCTGTATTATCCGCGCGTCGCCGGCCGCCATGTAGCCTACGCGCAGCCCGGCCAGGCCGTACGCTTTGGAAAAGGTACGCGACACGGCAATGTTTTTATATTCTTTAAGGCATCCGAGCAAAGAAGAACCTTCCGGCGCGAATTCCATATACGCCTCATCAATCAGGACGGGGCAGCCGGCGCTTTCCGCCGTCCGCTTCAACTCTTTTGCCGGATAAAGATTGCCGGTGGGATTGTTGGGGTTGCAGATGATCATTACCGCCGGGCGCTCCTTCCGCAAAAAAAACCTTAAACGCTCAAAATCAAGCGAAAAATCCTCTTCCAGCGCGAAAGGAAGATCTACTCCGCCCGACAGCGCCGCATAGGTCTTATACATGGAAAAGGAAGGATAGATGTAAGCTATCTTTCTCCTGTTTCCGCCGAAAACGTAACAGGCGGCGCAAAGCAATTCGCTTGAACCGTTGCCCACCCTGATGTTGGCGGCGTCCACGCCCGTGCCAGGGGCCAGCACCTGTCTGAGGCCGGCCGCGTCTATTTCCGGGTAACGGTTAAAGCCCGGCGCCTTAAATGTTTCCCGCAGCGCGCCGGCAACACTTTCCGGCAGGGGCCAGCTGTTTTCGTTGGCGTTCAGCAGCAGGCCGTCCGCCTGCGGACCGCCCTGATAAAGGCTGATCCTGCCCAGTCCTGCTCTTTCCTCTACAGTATAATCATATTTCGGCATTTTCTTCCTCTTCCAGCCGCGCTTTCAGCGAACGGGCGTGCGCGTCCAGCCCCTCGGCCGCCGCGAGGCGGATAATGTCCGCCGCCGCCTCTTTGCAGGCCCGGCCGCTATAGGCTATGATACTGGTTTTCTTCATGAAGGTTTCCACATTGAGCGCGGAATAAAAGCGGGCGGTGCCGCCGGTCGGCAGCACATGGTTCGGCCCCGCGAAATAGTCGCCCAGCGGTTCAGGCGAATACTGTCCGAGAAAGATCGCCCCGGCGTGCCGCAAATAAGGTAAAAGGGCAAAAGGCGCTTTGGTAGCGACTTCCAAATGTTCGGGCGCGTAAATATTGGCGATTTTTACCGCGGCGGCAAGGTCTTTTACGATGATAATCCGGCCCTGCCCTGACAGGGAAAGGGCGGCCGTTTCCTTTCTCGGCAGGTCGGCCAGGCGCTTTTGCGCGATTTCCTTGACGCGTCCGGCCAGATCGCGGCTGTCGGTAACCAGGATCGCCGCGGCCAGCGGGTCATGCTCGGCCTGGCTCAATAAATCGGCCGCTATCCAGGAGGGGTTGGCCGTATCGTCGGCGATGATCAATATTTCGCTCGGCCCGGCCAGCATGTCGATGCCGCAATGCCCGTAAACCGCCTTTTTGGCCAAAGTAACAAAGATGTTGCCGGGGCCGGTTATTTTATCTACTTTAGGCACGGCGGCGGTGCCGAAAGCCATGGCGGCAATCGCCTGCGCGCCCCCTAATTTGAATATCCTGTGTACGCCGGTTTTCTGCGCGGCGGTCAATACGTAAGGATTTACCGCGCCGTCTGCTCCCGGCGGCACGCACATGATGATTTGCTTAACGCCGGCCACCGCCGCGGGAACAGCGTTCATGACGACGGAAGACGGATAAGCCGCCGTCCCGCCCGGCACATATATCCCCACCCGGTCGAGCGGGGTAATTTTCTGTCCCAGCAGCGAACCGTGCGCCCGCTCGGTCAGCCAGGTTTTGGGCAGCTGCTCCTCGTGGAAACGCCGCACATTGGCGATCGCCCGCTCCAGAGCGCTTACAACGCTGCCGTCGGTCTTCTCCCGCGCCGCGGCTATTTCATCCGGCGTAACTTCCATGGTGGCGGCCGTCAGCTTTACCCGG
>JAISPA010000231.1 GCA_031275255.1 Acidaminococcales bacterium
CAGTTTCAAAAACGGCTTAGGCTTTACGAGGCGCAACTGCTGATGCTTTCTGAAAACGCCAATGCGGAAGCCGCCGCGTCTGCGGTCGGCTATGACAGCGTTACTCAATTCAACCGGGAATACAAACGCCAGTTCGGCGAACCGCCGCACAGGGATATCAAACGGTTGCGGGCGTCGGTGGCGGTTGCCGGCAACGAGATGCTGTCAGCTTTCTGACAGCTCGGCGAACCCCCAAACCATGAAAACATTGCCTGCTAAAGAAAGACGCGAAGCGGCAGGCGGCGATCGCAGCGCGGCATAGGGCGGGGCTTCAATTGGCGCTCCCCTGCAAACTTCCCGCGCATAACGGCGTCAGCCGCGGCGCGCGGGAAGTTGAGCGCTTAGGAGGAAATTCTGTGAACGTATTTTCAACGCGGAAAATATTGAAAACCGCATGGCCGATTTGTCTCGGCTACATTCCGCTTGGCTTCGCCTGCGGCGTATTTGCGCAAAAAGCGGGCTTGGGCATCGTCGAGACGCTAAGTATGTGCGTTGTACTGTACGCGGGCAGCGGCCAGTTCATCAGCATAGCGATGATGATGCAGTCAGCCTCGGCTTTATCGATAATATTGACTGTTTTTATTGTGAATTTGCGGCATTTTCTTTTCAGTTCAATCCTGTCGGAATATTTGCGCGGAAAGTCTGCCTGGTTCTTAGCCGCCTTCGCGCATGAAACAACCGACGAGTCGTTCGCGGTAAACCTGACCTCTTTTGAACGCGCCGGCTGGACGCCGGAAGACGCGATCAGGGTAAACGCCGCAGCGCATTTAACCTGGACGTTAAGCAACGCCGCCGGATTTTTCTGCGCCGGCCTCGTCCTGATAGACGTACGGTTGGCCGGCTATGCTTTGACGGCCATGTTTATCGGGCTGTGGTCTTTTTATTTATCCAACCGCCGCCTGTTGGCGGCCGGTATCGGCGCGGGGGTGCTGGCAGTCGTTTTTTCACTTTTTGTCGGGTACAAACTGCATATAGTGCTGGCGGCCGTTCTGACGAGCGCCTTGTTCGCTTTCAGCGGCGCGTGCGGCCGGGAGCGGCGGTATGACTGAGCAGTATGTATGGACGGTGATCATCTTTTGCGGGCTGGTTACCTACCTTCCCCGGCTGTTTCCGCTTCTTTTGCTGGCAAACGCATCTTTGCCGGCGTGGTTTGTCCTGTGGCTGAAATACGTACCTTCCTGCGTTTTCGGCGCGATGATTTTTTCGGAAATTTTTGTCCGCGCCGACCGCCTGAATTTGTCTTTGGACAATATTTACCTCATTTCTTCCGTCGGAGTATTCGCCGTCGCGTTCAGGACAAAATCCCTGCCGCTGTCCATAGCTTCCGGCCTTTTCTTGTTTTGGCTGCTGCAAACCCAGACTTTTCTTATTTTGAGTTTTTAATAAAGCAATCGGGAAAATATGGTATGATATAGCAGGGACTAATACTGTTCCCCGGTTAAAACATGGACGAGACTTGCGATCCGGTTTGCCGCCCGGCGAGGCGTAAAACGCAGGCGGCCGGGGCAGGAGCCTCTTTCCCCCGGCGCATTCGGCCATTATAGGCTTTCCGCCGAATTTTAACCGTCCATGGCAAACCGGCCGCAAAGATGCCATGATTTTAGCCGGGTAACAGTATAAAATTCCGACCGATTTCAGTCAAGGCGGGATAAAGCGCCCGCCGTTTAAATATTTGTCATCGTAAGGAGGACGGCGGTGAAATTTGACGTTTTTTATGAAAATATTATCAAAGAGTCGGCATCGGATAAAAACTATCATAATGACTTTAATATAAATCAGTTAAATTGCCTTTTTCGGCCGGAAAAACTGCCTGTAACATGGGAATTGACCGAACGGCTGCTGGCGTTTTCCAAGTCCGCCGGCAATTTCCGCCCCTCGCCTGATACTTTGCTGGTATTGGAAGCGTTGAGCAAGAAAAACCACTTCATGCAGATAATCATAGCTCCCGCTTTCACCGGGCAGTTCAGCCGGGAAGTATCGCCGGGAATGCTGCGCAACGCATTCAAAGCGATCGGCTTTGACGGAATGGTTGAAGCGGCGGTGTTCGCCGACATACTGACCCTGAAAGAGGCTCTGGAGTTTGACGCCAACATCAAAGCCGAAGGCGATTTCCAACTGGCCAGTTGCTGCTGCCCCATGTGGATAAGCATGCTGAAAAAACTTTACGGTACCCTTATGCCGCATGTACCGGCGACTGTTTCGCCGATGATCGCTGCCGGGCGGACGATTAAAATACTGCATCCGGGATCGGTTACCGTTTTTGTCGGACCGTGCCTGGCGAAAAAGGCGGAAGCCAGGGAAGCTGATCTGGCGGGCGCTATTGATTTTGTACTTACTTTTAAGGAGACGATGGAACTTTTTGCGATCCTCGGCATAGATATTAAGCAAATGGAAGATACGGAAAAGGAATTTTCTTCCGCCGCCGGCCGTAATTACGCTTGGTCGGGCGGGGTTTGTGAAGCGGTCAGAAATACGGTGGAACGGCTTAATCCCAACCGCAGCATTCCGATGAAAACGCAAAAAGCCTCCGGCGTACCCGAATGCCGCAAAATGCTGGATGAAATAGCCAAAGGCGAATTAAAAGCTAATTTCTATGAAGGCATGGGCTGCGCAGGCGGCTGCGTCGGCGGCCCCAGAAGCATTATTGACAAAACCGCCGCAAAGGAAAGCGTTTCCGAATACGGCGCAAAAGCCAAATACAAAACACCGATTGATAACCCCTATGTTATTGAACTCCTGCATCGGCTGGGTTTTGACACAACGGACAGCCTGATGCGGGACAATGAGTTCTTTACCAGACACTTTTAGCGCCGCCGCGCCGGCAATCTGCCGGCCGCCGCGCGAGAAAGAAAAAGAAGGGCTGGTTTTATGCGAAAACAAAACCGTGAAATGATCTTAGTGCTGGATTTCGGCGGGCAGTACAGCCAGTTGATCGCGCGCCGGATAAGAGAATGTAAAGTCTATTGCGAAATACACCCTTACAGTATCGCGCCGGAAAAGATCAAGAGCCTCCGCCCGCGCGGCATAGTGTTCTCAGGCGGCCCCAGCAGCGTTTACGGCGACGGCGCGCCTTTGTGCGGCGATGCGGTGTTTGAGCTTGGCATCCCGGTATTGGGAATATGTTACGGCATGCAGCTCCTGGCGCACCGGCTGGGCGGCGCGGTCAGCCATTCGGAGGCGTCCGAGTATGGCAGCGCCGAATTAACCGTAAAAAAACCGGAGGGTATTTTGGCGAAACTCCCTTCCCGCCTGAAAGTATGGATGAGCCACGGCGATTTTGTAACACAAGCCCCGCCCGGCTTTGACATAACCGCATCTTCCGCCAATTCTCCCGCCGCCGCCATGCAGTACCGGACGAAAAGACTTTACGCCGTGCAATTTCATCCGGAAGTAGCCCACACCGATAAAGGCATGGAAATCATCAAAAATTTCCTTTTTGATATTTGCGGCTGCGCCGGCGACTGGGATA
>JAISPA010000057.1 GCA_031275255.1 Acidaminococcales bacterium
GACATGGAAAACCTGTGTGTTGATTCAACTTGCGCGAAAGTGCACGAAAGTGCCAACGGCAATAAAAAGGGGCGGTAAATAAGGCAGTCGGGCGTTCAAAGGGTGGCCTGAACACGAAATAAAGCATTTTCAAAAACTGCTGTAAAAAAACAAAAAACATGTTATTATATATATAATAATTTATATAATGATTTTTTTCCAGTATAGTATGTATACGCTTACCTCAATTGAACGATAATAAGACAAAAGGAAACGCGTCTTGGGGATGATCGTTATAGATACGTCAGAAAAGCTAATAAAAGAACCATACGCGGAACAGGAACAGGCTGAATCTCCCGCCGTAGATACGGCCAAGGTTGCACTGAATACCACAGAAAAAGATATTGAGAAGTCCGCAGAAAAATATTCTGATAATAATACAGAAAAAGATCTTGATAATGCTACGGAAAAAGATCTTGATAATACTACAGAAAAAAATCCCATCATTATACTTTCTACGCCGGCGGAGCAGGCAAGTTCAAGCGCCGCCAGGGAAGTGGAAAAACCTGCGCAGGAGCTTTTAACACCCAGTGAATGGTTTAAGCCGGGGCAAAAAATCAAGGCAGCCTTAGATATCGGCGAGAAAAGCCGTATATACGAAACAAAGGTGCGAAAATTGCTGCCTGAACAGCTTTATGTCGACATTCCGGTCTACAACAACGCTTTTGTCGTGCCGGCGATCGGCAGTATCATAAACGGCAGTTTTGTTTTAAATAACAATGTTTATTTTTTTGAAACAGTTGTCCTGGGAATTACCAGATTTGAAACTTATCCTGTTTGGATATTAGACGTGCCGTCTGAATTTAAGCGTGTGCAGCGCCGTAATTCGCTGCGTATGGATGTGCTTTGGCCGGTAGGGGTCAGGGTGGAAACCAAAAACGGCATTTTTTTACCGACGTTCAAAACCTACTGCCTTGACATAAGTTGCGGAGGGGTCCGGTATGTATTGGATTTTTCTCTCGAGCCGGGCAAGCTGGTCAAGATTGAAGCGCCCGATTTCCCCGGGATCGGTAGTTTTCAGGCGTTCTGTGAAGCTGTGCGCTCGACCAAGTCGGAATATTCCGATGATACTTATTGGATCGGTTCCCAGTTTGTTGATTTGCCGCGCAATATTGAAAACAAAATCGCCCGTTATATCCATCAGATACAAAGAAGGATTGTCATAAACAGCAGTGCGGAATAAACGGGGTTTTGTCCGACGGGGCTGGGGGCGGTCTCATCTTCGAAAGGGCCAGCTTGCCTCGCCAAAGAAGGCTTGCCGAAGAGGGGTAATTCAGTGATGGAAAGAGGCGGCCTGATGCGCGCCGAGCAGAGAAACGGCCTTTTAAGCGCTGTTTTTGCTTTTACCATCTGGGGGCTGTTTCCCGTTTATTGGAAACTTTTGGGCGCCGTGCCCGCCGGCGAGATTTTGGCGCATCGGATTTTATGGTCGTTTGTATTCATGCGGCTGCTTGTGGCGGCGATGGGAATGTCCGACGGCTTTCGTTCCGGCTTATGCAAATTCCGCGAAAAAAAGTTTCTTTTCGTAGCCGCCGCCGCTGTCCTCATCAGCGCCAATTGGTTTATTTTCATCTGGGCGGTCAATAAAGGGCGGGTGCTGGAAACCAGCCTCGGTTATTATATAAACCCGCTGGTCAGCGTGCTTTTAGGCGTAGTATTCTTGCGCGAGCGGATGAATTTCTGGCAGAAATTAGCCGTTGCCCTGGCGGTACTCGGCGTCGGCAACCTGACGGCGCGTTTTGGCGCCGTTCCCTGGATATCGCTGAGTTTGGCTTTTAGTATGGGTCTTTACGGATTGTGCAAGAAAAAAGCCGGGATGAACGCCTTTATCAGCATTACGCTGGAAACGTTTTTGCTTGCGCCTTTAGCGGTGATTTATTTAGGCGGTCTTTATTACCGAGGCGAGGGATTCTTGCCGGACTTGTCCCTGACCACCCTGCTTTTGCTGTCCGGAGGCGCGGTAACGGCGATCCCGCTTATTCTTTTCGCCAACGGCGCCAACAAGCTGCCGCTTTCGACGCTGGGTTTGACGCAGTACGTTTGCCCGACCATAACCTTTTTCTTGGGAGTATCGCTTTACGGCGAGCCGTTTACCGACGCTCATCTCGTTTCTTTTGCCCTGATTTGGCTGGCGTTGGCCGTTTTTTCTCTGTCCGGCCGGCTGCCTGGCAGAGAACGTGTTCGGGGGACAGCATAAGCCCGTTTTTTCGCCGCCGCGCTTTTTGCTGTAAAAGCCTGATGGTCTTAGGGCGGGTTAGCGGAGTGATAAATTGCCGTTTGCCTAAGCAGAGTTTTTTTGATATCATGTAAACGCGCCGTGCAGTAAGCAACAACAATTAAATAGCGTGGCATGAAGGTTAAAGGAGAGACTGCGGCCGCAGGCAGAAACCGGCGGGCGTGGCGCCGAAGGAGCAAGACCTTTGTTTAATCTCTCAGGTAAAAGAACTTTAACCTGACCAATCTCTTGAGAGCGCACGGTTGTGCCGCCGAAGGGGTAACTCTCTCAGGCAAAAAGACAGAGACAAAGGAAACCGGTTTCTTTGTTATGTCTTTTTTATTTTTCGCGGCAGACGGCTTTCGGCTACCGGTACGGCACTTTTGTTTTTTCGGCTGGTATGTTTTGTAAAGCGCTGCGCGGACGCGGAAGGCGGATTTTAAATTTTAAAGGAGTGATTGTTATGACAGCGAAGAAGACGCCGCTTTACCAGATCCATCTTGACGCGGGCGCGAAGATGGTGGAGTTTGGCGGCTGGCTGATGCCGGTGCAATACAGCGGCATCGTGGAGGAGCATCACGCGGTAAGGCAAAAAGCGGGACTGTTCGATGTTTCGCACATGGGGGAATTTTCGGTCAAAGGCAAAGACGCGCAGGCCTTTATCCAAAAACTGGTTACCAACGACATTGCCGCTATACAGCCGGGGCAGGCGCAGTATTCGCCGATGTGCTATGAAAACGGCGGGGTGGTGGACGATCTTCTGATTTACAAACATGCCGGCGATGATTATATGCTGGTGGTAAACGGCGGCAATATCGACAAGGACTGGCAATGGGTCAATCAGCATAAAGAGGGCTTTGCCGTGGAAGTTTCCGATCTTTCCGGACAGACCGCCCTCATCGCTCTGCAAGGGCCGCTCGCGCCAAAGATACTCGGCAGCGTCGCGGACGCCGACACCGCGCAGCTTGGCTATTACCGGTTCCTGCCTTCCGTCCGGGTAGCCGGGGTGAAGGCGCTCGCCTCGCGCACGGGCTATACGGGCGAGGATGGGTTTGAGCTTTATTGCGCCGCCGCCGACGCCGCCGCGCTTTGGCGCGAACTGCTGCGGGCAGGGGCGGAGTACGGATTGCTGCCGGCCGGGCTGGGCGCGCGGGACACCCTGCGCTTTGAGGCCTGCCTGCCGCTTTACGGGCATGAGCTTTCGGCCGAAATAACGCCAATCGAGGCCGGATTGGGCATGTTCGTCAAACCGGACAAGGGGCTGTTCAACGGACAGGCGGTACTGGCCGCGCAGAAGAAGGACGGGGCCGCGCGCGCCCTGATCGGGCTGGAAATGACCGGGCGCGGGATCGCCCGCGCCGATTACCCCGTATGGGCGGACAGCAAGCCGATCGGCCGGATAACCACCGGATCGGTCGCGCCGACTCTCGGTAAAAATCTCGGGTTGGCGCTTGTCGATAAAAGTTACGCCCAGGCCGGCCGGGAATTGTTTGTGGAAATACGCGGCAAGCAGGTGGCGGCAAAAATAGTCAAAAAACCATTTTATAAAAGAGAGGGGAAATAAAGCTATGAACACGCCGAAAGATTTAAAGTATTCCAGTGACCATGAGTGGGTGAAGGTCGAAGGAGGCGTCGTGACAATTGGAATAACCGACTTCGCGCAATC
>JAISPA010000088.1 GCA_031275255.1 Acidaminococcales bacterium
GATTGCCTTTTTCATCCACTTCAAGAGCGCCCAGCACGGTTGTAGACAGATGCCCTCCCCGTATGATGCCGAAAGAAGTGGCGCTGTCAAAGCAGGCCGCCCCTTTTTGCATCGTAACAGGCTGCCCGCCGGCATTTACTATATCCTTGTCCTCTTCGCCGGGTCCGGGCGCGGCGCCCACGCCCAGAAAACCGTTTTCCGACTCCAGCATTATGCTTACCCCGTCAGGCAGGTAATTGGCCACCTGGGTCGGTATGCCTATGCCAAGGTTCGCATAATCGCCGTTTTTAAATTCAAGGGCGACCCGTCTTGCGATTCTTTCTTTCGCTTCCATCTTCCGCCTCCTCAGTTTTTGCCCATCACAAGATAGTCAACGAAAATCGAGGGCGTAATTACTTCGTCAGGGCTGATTTCGCCTGTTTCCACTATATGCTCCGTTTCCGCTATGACGAGTTTGGCGGCCGTCGCCATGAGCGGATTGAAATTCCTCGCCGCGCCCCGGTAAATCAAATTGCCTATTTTGTCCGCCTTATAAGCTTTAATGATAGCTATGTCCGCATATAGCGGCAATTCCATAAGGTATTTTTTGCCTTCCACCTCAACTATTTGTTTGTCGGCCTGTACCGGCGTTCCCACTCCGGTGGGAGTGAGAACACCGCCAAGGCCAAACCCGGCGCAGCGTATTCTTTCCGCGAGCGTTCCCTGCGGAATGAGATTGACCTCGGCTTCGCCGCTGGTCATTTGCCTTCCCGTTTCCGGGTTTGTCCCTATGTGCGAAACATAAAAGCGCGAAATTTGTTTGTTTACCACCAGATTGCCCAAACTTTTCCCTACAAAGGAGGTATCGTTGGCTATAACGGTAAGGTCTTTTATCGGCCGCCTGCACAGTTCGTCAAGTATGAAGTTGGGACTGCCCGCATTGAGAAAACCGCCTACCATGACGGACGCGCCGTTAAAGATCAAGTCCGCCGCTTGCACCACGCTGATTATTTGCGCTGCCATTTTAAAAACCCTTTCATTTATAAAAATAAGAGGACGGCATAAGAAAAGCCCGCGTTATTTTACCCCTGGTTGACCGCCTCGCCTGACGCTTCCCGCGGCGGCGCGTATATAACTATAAAAGAAGCTTTTTCACTTTCGCAAACCACTTTATGGCTGCACCCGATCGGAAAGATGACAGATTCATTTTTCTCCAGCGTTATCTCTTCTCCGTCGCCGGTAATCCTGAGCCGGCCTGACAGCATATACATACACTGCTCAAATTCCGTATGGACATGCGCCTCGGCATGCCCAACTCCGCCCATCTCGCCATAGATTACTTCCACATGGCGCGCCCCGTCTTTAGGCCCGATCAAGCGCCGGTTGAAAGTATCGCCATGGCCCGGCGGCGAATAAACCGGCAGATCATTTAAGCGAACTTTTTTATATTTTTCCATAACAATACCTGCCTGTCATTTCTTTTGACTGGCTTTTACTTTGTTGAGGAAATCCTCGCCAATGTTTTTGCCCAATTTTTCATGCACGCTGACCGCCGCCTCCAACCAAACTTGTCTCTCGGCCTCTGTCAGCACATGCACTTTGCCGCCCTTCTGCTTTATTTCTTCCACATCCTTTTTGCTGGCTTCCGCCACTACATCATGATGTTTCTTTTCCGCCGTTTTCAAATGCTGCATTATTTTCCCTTTCAAATTCGCGGGGACGCCGTCCAGGAACTTTTTATTGGCCAACTGCGTTATCACGGTGGAATGAATGAAAGTATCCAAATAATACTTGGTAACTTCAAAAAGATTTCTTTCCTTGACGGAAATAGGCCCGATATCCGCCGCATCGATCATGCCCCGCTGCATGGCGATGAAAATATCGCCGGCCGGCAAATCCACCGGGGAGGCGCCAACCGCCAGCCAAATAAGCGAACCGTCGCCGAGGCTGCGCACCTTCATGCCCTTGGCGTCGCCCGGCAGAATAACTTCCCGGCCGCCGGTTATTATGCTGTACGGCCCGGTAACGGCGGCGGCTACGCATACTATGCCTTTTTGCTCCAACGGCTGCCAGATTTCTTTCGCCAGATCGCTGGTCAAAAACTTATTCATGGAATTTACGTCGTTAAACAGGAAAGGCAGATCGAAAGTGGTTACTTTGGGGCTGATCGCCGCCAGATACCAGTTGGCGAGGGAAATCATCTCAACGTCGCCCCTGGCTACCGCGTCCAGCGCCTCCGCCGGTTTGTAAAGCTGGGAAGCCGGGTAAAGTTTCACATTCACTTTGCCTTTAAGCTCAGGGTCCTCATCAACCAACTTTTTAAATGTTTCAGGTACGACCGACATAGTGCCGTTGGCCGGCATATCGTAAGACCAGCGTATATCGATCGCCTTCTCCGCCGGCTTTTGGGCGCCGCCGCACCCCGCTGTCAGGAGCGCCGCCAGAAACATAACCAGCGCGCACATAATGAATTTGTTGTTACGCAAGCAAAACATGATTATTCCCCCTTTTATTTGTTTTTATTTGTTTTTATTTGTTTTTGCTTCATATACGCAGGGGCAGCCAAATGCTAAGTTCCGGCGCCATAATGATAACGCCCAAAATTATCAGCATGACAACGACGTAGGGCAAAGTGCCTCTGGCCACCTCCGCAACCGGCGTGCCCGTCGAGCCGGACAAAGCGAAAAGGTTCATCCCGATCGGCGGGGTTATTGTCCCTATCTCCATATTTATGGTGTAAATCACCGCGATATGCAGCGGATGAAAACCCAGCTGCAGCAGAACCGGGTAAATGATAGGGATAGTGATAAGCATAATGGAAATAACATCAAGCAGGCAGCCAAGAAAGAGCAGCAACAAATTTACCGCCAGCATAAAAGCCAGCGGGGACAGCCCTATATTGACAATCCACTCAATTATTTCATTGGACACTTGGCTTATGGTTATGATATAGGCGAACACCATTACCCCGCTGAACACCACCATGATCTGCGATGAAGAAACCGCGCCTTCCGCGAATATCTCCGGCAAGTCTTTGATTTTTATGGTCTTGTAATAAAATATTGTGATGACAAGGCAATAAGCCACGCCAACCGCCGCGCTCTCGTCTGCCGTAAAAACGCCGCCGTAAATGCCGCCGATGATGATAATAGGCGCCAGTAAAATAAGAAAGGATTCTTTAAAACAAGTTATAATCTCTTTTAAAGACAGTTTTTCCTTAACCGGCCTGCTCACCCGTTTGGGCCCCGCCCAGAAGAAGGTAAAAACCGACAATACGGCGGTCGCGAATATTCCGGGCAGCATACCGGCCATAAAGCACTGGCCGATGGACTGCTCGGTAATAGTGCCATAGACAATCATGGTCAGGCTTGGCGGAATCAGTATGCCCAAAGTGCCGCCGGTCGCCAATATGCCGCAGGTAAACCCTTTGTCATAACCGTATTTGACCATGTAAGGCAAGAGTATCATGCCAAGGGCGGCCGCGTTGGCAAGGCTGGAACCGCTGATCGCCGCGAATACGGCGCTTGTTATTATGGCCGCTATTCCCAGCCCGCCGCGCAGGTTTTTGAAAACGCTGTTGGCAAATTCAAACATGTACTTTACCAAAAGCCCTTTGGACATAATAACGCCGACGATGATAAAAAGCGGAAGCGCCACCAGCGAAAAATTATTGAGCGAACTGTACATGATATGCGAAACGGTCGTCAGGGAAGAAAAATCGAAAAGGTAAAAGCACACGGCCGAAGTCAGCGCGGCGCTGAAAGCCACCGGCAGCCCGGTTATCAGGAAAAAGAGAAATAGCGCGATAACCGTTAGAATCATTTGCCGCTCACCCCTTTCCCGTCCGCGGAACTTTTCATCTTGCCGGCTGTAGCGAAAAACAGCTCAATAAATCTGACGGTAAACAGCACGCCGCCCAAAGGCATTATCGAATAAGGCAGCCAAAGCGGCGTCTTGGCCAAAGACGTGGAAGTTACCCCGGTTTCCAGCGCGTGCATGGTCAAACTGAAGCCGCTGTAAGTCAATATAAGGCCAAAGGCGATGCCCAGGACAATGTTGAAAAGGTCAAAATAGTTCTGCCACTTGACCGGCAGGAGATCGACCACTACCGACAGCCTTATATGCCGGCTTTTTTTCAAAACCTGGCTCGCGCCCAAAAAGGTTGACCAAACTGTCGCGAAGATGATATATTCTTTCGCCCAATAAAAGGAATGGTTAAAACCCAGCCGCGCCACAACTTCGATAAATGTCAGAACAAACGCGATGGCAATTGTTGCCGTGGCTAATTTCCTTTCAATATCATCCCATAGTTTTAACAAATTCTTCATTTCACACCACCTCTAATTGCCGCTCCTGCCCTGCCTCTTACATTCTGTTGGGCAACCAGAGCACGATTTCCGGGAAAAGTAAAAAGATAATCATGGATATGGCGCAAGAAATCAGTAAAACCGCCGAACCCCTAAAAGCAGCCCCGAGGGGAATTTTCCCGACGGAACTGACGATAAACACATTAAGGCCGACCGGCGGCGTAACCAGACCCATTTCCACCAGGACTATAACAATGACGCCAAACCATACAGGGTCGAAACCCAGCGTCTGCACCACCGGAAATACCATGGGCAGCGTCAGCATTAAAATGGCGATCTGATCCATTATGCAGCCCAGTATCAGATAAAGCACAATCAATAGCAGCATGATTAGCCAGCGGTTGACTTCCAGGCTGGAAATTATCTGCACTATGCTTTGCGGTATTTGGCTCATGGTTAGATAATAGCCAAAAACAGTGGCGCAGATTATAAGGATGAAAATCGTTCCGGTTGAATTGAGTGTGGAAACAATCGCCTTATAAATGCCGTCTTTGGACAGCCTCCCCATGCCAAGGCTGACCAGCAGCGCGCCGAGGGCGCCGATGGCGGCGCTTTCGGTCGGCGTGGCAAGCCCCGAATAAATGGAGCCGATGACCAGCGCAAACAAAACAACCATCGGGAAGATTTTCAACAAACTCTCAATGCGCTCCGACCAGGGAAAAGGCGGAATATGCGGGGAAACGCCGGGTTTTAATTTTACCCAAACCACAACGTTTAACGCCATGATCAGCGTAGCGATAATACCGGGAACAATTCCGGCGATCAACAGTTTGCCGACCGATGTTTCGGTCGCCGTCCCGTAAATGATCATGGGGACGCTGGGCGGAATAAGAACGGCTAATGTTCCGGCCACCGCCACCGAGCCGGCGATTATTTCGTCTTTATACTTAAGCCGCTGCATTTCCGGCACAACGACCGACGACATGGCGGCCGCCGAGGCCGTGCTGGAACCGCACATGGCGCCGAACCCGGCGTTGGCGAACACAGTGGCAATGGCCACCCCGCCCGGCAGGTGCCCGAACCATTTATACGCTATCTGGAAAACATCCCTGGTTATGTTGGCGTTGGTGATAAACCCGGCCATCAGGATAAAAAGCGGCACAGTGGTAAGCGTATAGTGCGCCGCGCTCCTGAAGGGCGATGTGCCCAGAATGCCCAAAACGCTGTCCAGCCCGCCGATCATCCATATACCGATAATGCCGGTTATGCCCATGGAAAAAGCGACCGGAAGGCCGATCATCATTAAAAAGAGCATCAAAGCCAAAGGCAGCAAAATCATTTGTCATCACTCCTGTATTTAGTGGTCCAGTTTCAGCCAGCCGCCGAGTATTTGGATTGTCCTTATGCTTACCAGCGCCGCCCCGATGGTTACCATCATATAGGCGGGCGCCATGGGATAGGCCAGCGCGGCGGCGCTGTGTTCTTTAAAGACCAAAGCGTCGTAGACGACCGGCACCGAACAGTAGGTAATGAGCAAAAAGAGTATCAGCCCCACCACATTATTGAATACCACAAATTTCGCCTTGAGGCGCTCCGGGAAAAAGCGCTCCAACAGTTCCACCTTTATATGCCCGCCGTGAGTGTAGACAAAGCTCAGCGGCAGATAGATAATCGCCACCATCAGGTATTCTTCGCTGATTTCCACTACGCCGGTCAAAGGGGCGCGAAAGAAGTAACGCAAGATGGTGTCCGCGCTCGTCAAAAACATCAGTATGATAAGTGCGGCGCCGGCGATTGCCAGACAGGCGGATTCCAGAAGGTCAATAACATTTTTCTTTTTTTCAGTTTCCTGTGTCATAATGGTGCTTCTCCCGCAATTTATTTTTTAAATTCCAGGAACGAAAAATCGTTCCTGGAATTTGCGCCGGAAAATTATTTTTTACTGGCAATCGATTTTTCCACTTCGGCGACCTTGGCCCTCGTCGCGTCCAACACCTTTTGCGCCGGCAGCCCTTTGGCGGCCTGCGTCTTTACCCAATTTTGCACCACCGGATCGGTAGCATCGCGAAAAGCCTTTTGCTCCGCGGCGTTAAGCGTATACACCTTCATGCCGCCCCTTTCGTATTGCGCCTGATAATCCTCGCCCACCTTGGTTACATAATCGCCAAGATTTATTGTCGCTTCCAAGCCGCAGTCCAGCATAAGTTTCTGTAAATCCGGCGGCAGGGTGGCAAAAAACCGCTCGTTTACGCAATAGGTGGCAATCCAGCCGTTCATGTTGACGCCTTTGGTGGCAAGTTTAATGATCTCCTGCATTTTATATTGATCCAAAGCCTCAAAGGCCAGTACGCAACCGTCAACCGTCCCGCGCAAAACGGCCTCATACATTTCCTGCGGCACTATGCTGACCGGCGCGCCGCCCATGTTTGACATGCCCATTTCCGCCGATACGCCCGGAACTCTAAATCTCATGCCTTTCACGTCCGCCGGTTTGGTGATGAATTTGCCGGAAGATGTATTGTAAAAAAGGTCGTTCGGATTGTAAGCCATATTGTATACAGGGCGGATTTTATGTTTTTTAAACTCCTCGTCATAAAGCACGCCCTGGCTCAAATGCCAGAAAGCTTCGGCGCCTACCCGTGAATTAGGATAAATGCCCGGCAAATCGAAAACATTGCTCAAAGGCACCTTGCCGCTTACATAAGACGGCCCCACCACCGCCATATCGGCCACGCCGTTTTTAACCAATTCAATCATGTCCACCTGTTTGCCGAGCTGTCCCCCCGGGTAATGCTCAAACTTAATCCTTCCCCGGGAACGTTCTTCCACCATTTTCATGTACTTGTTAAGGCCGTTGACCGTGAAAAAGTGTGTGGCGGGAAATGCATCCGCAACCTTCACTTTATACACCTTGCCGTCATCCTTAGCCGGCGCGGCGCTTTTTTGACCGCCGCCGCCGCAAGCGCTCACCAAAAACACCACGCCGAGCAACAACGCCATAATACTTCTGATTGCCATAAATAATACCTCCAGTTTTAATATATTTTTTACGTGCCCGCCCGGATGCTGCGCGAAATTTACTTGACCGCCTCGCCCAGTTTGATTTTGCGCGCTTTCAGGCCGGCTTTTTTGTAGGACTCGTTCGGAGCTTTGGGTATCCGTCCGTGATGAATGGCGTTCGACCGCAGCCGCCGCCCGATCGTCTTTTCAAAAAGCTGCCCCAGTCTTAAAATCATATCGACGTCAACGCCTGTTTCAATTCCCATCTCATCCATCATCAGCACCATATCTTCCGTCGAAACCAACCCTACCGTATTGGGATCTTTATAATAATAATTGCCGGGCATTGCTAAATCTTCCATATATACAGACAGAGCAGCATCTCCGGAGAGCGATTTGTAGCCATCCTGATATATCCCTTTGACATCGTGGTTTCCCATGATATGGTAAACCGGCTTTTCAAACTTTGCCAGACATTTCATTACA
>JAISPA010000100.1 GCA_031275255.1 Acidaminococcales bacterium
GGTAAGGTTTTGCCTTTACGGTCATCTGCACGGTGAAAGCGGTGTTTTGGGTTATCAGGGCGAAAAAGCCGGAACAAGCTACAGCCTGGTCGCGGCCGATGCGCTGGATTTCCGATTAAAACTCATACTTTAGCGAAAACGCGCTTGTTTTTCCCGCCGATATTGAGCAAATTTTCCGGCGGCGCCAACTCCGGCGCCTGTTTGGCGCCCGTCCCCGAAAGGGCGGGCCACATTCGCCGAATTTTGCCGTCTGCGGCAAATTCGGCACTCGCCGGTCTGCGGTTGGGCGAGCTTGCCTTCGCCTAAGGAAGTCAGTCTGATCCTTGCCTTGGTTCGGTTATCAATAAAACCAGATTATTATTTGCGACAGTTTGTTGATATACAAAAGCGCCCCCACCGCGATTATGACCAACCCGGCCAGTTTTTGCGCCGGTTCCAGCCAGGGCGACGCCGCCCAGCGCAAGCGGCGGGTGAAATTGCCTGTTGCCAGCGCGGCCAGCAAAAGCGGCAGGCTAAAGCCGGCGGAATAAGCGGCCAGCAAAAAAGCGCCGTAAAAAACATTTTCCTGCGTACCGGCGTATATGAGTATGGCGCCAAGCACAGGGCTTGTGCAGGGTATCCAGCCGAACACAAAAGCCATGCCGAGAATAAAAGCGCCGCCGTTTCTGCCGGCGGTTTCAAGGAAAGGCCTTCTCTCCCGCAGCAAAAAGCCGGGAGAAATGATCCCCAGCTGGAAAAATCCCATGCCGATCATAAGCAACGCGCCGGCTTTGCGCAAAGCGTTCCGGTGTTCCGTTAAAAAAGCGCCCAAGGCGGATGCAGTCAATCCCAGAAAGATAAATATCAAAGTAAAGCCGGCGGCAAAAGAAAGCGCGCCGGCAAAACCCGCCAGGCGGCCGCGGCCGGCGCCGCCCGGCGCGACCACCGCGAGATAAAGCGGCATAAGCGGAAACACGCACGGCGAAAAAAAGGAAAACAGTCCTGCGGCTGCGGCCGCCCAAAAAGTCAGGTCATGCGGCATTGTCAAAGCTTGGCAAGCGCGGCGTCCAATTCGGCAGCCGTAACCGCGCCGATTTTCCTAAAGATTATTTTGCCGCCGGCATCGGTAATAACGGTGGTCGGAATAGCGGAAGTAAAAAGCATATCGACCGCCTCGCCGCGCAGATCCAGAAGAACCGGCAGCGTCAGGTTGTTTCTTTGCATAAATTCTTCGACAGACTTGGCCGGCTCCGCGTGGTTTATAAGATATAACGCTATCTCCGGATCGTTTTTGTGCTTGTCGTAAAAAGCTTGCAACTGCGGCATCTCTCCCCGGCAGGGCGGACACCAGGAAGCCCACAGGTTGATCACGCAGGCTTTTTTGCCCTCAAGCGGAAGACTTACCGTGCCGCCGCCCAGCAGTTCAAAACTGCGCGCTCCCAGCCGGTCGCCCACGTTTGCCGCGGCCTCCGCCGAAGGATTCGCCGCGCCGGCAAGTATAAAAATAAGCAAAAGGTTTAAAATTAATTTTTTCATAACCAAATACACCTCGCAAAAAATTTAATCAGACCGGAGGCGCTATGCACCAATATCTTTTCCATATCGGCAGTTTTCCCGTCCGTTCTTACGGGCTGGTACTTTGCCTTAGTATCATCCTCGCCACGGGGGTAGCTTATTTCCTGGCCAAACAGGATGGCCGCTGGCACAAGCACGTTCCCGATATGGGTATATACTGCGGGCTGGCCGGAATTGTCGGCGCAAGATTATGGGATGTTTTTCTCTTTGACTGGGATTACTACAGCGAACATCTCACCGAGATCCCTTTTGTCTGGCAGGGCGGCATGGCTATACAGGGCGGCGTAATCTTCGGCGTTCTGGCCGGGATGGCGTACGCAAAAATGCATAAAATCGATACCTGGGCTTTCGGCGACATAGTCGTTCCCGCCGTCGTTATCGGGCAGGCGATCGGACGCTGCGCCAACCTGCTCAACGGCGACGCTTTCGGCGCGCCGACCGGCGGCGATTTCGGGGTTGTTTACCCGGAAGGAACCCTGGCCCGGCAATTTTACGGCGCGCAGCCGCTTTGGCCGGCGGAGATTTGGGAGGGGCAGCTTGATATCGTCATCTTCGCTCTGCTACTGATCTTTCGCGCGCGCCGGCACGCCAAAGGACAGGCTTTTCTCCTGTACGCCGTGTTATATTCGCTGGCCCGGTTCTTTTTGGAGTATCTGCGCGGCGACTATGTCGAGCCTTTGGCTTTCAGGCTGAAATCGGCGCAAGTCACCAGCCTGCTCGTCGTCATCGCCGGCGTGTTTTTGTTCTTTTGGCGCGAATGGAAAGAAAGGCGGCCCGGTGTTTTGACCGGCAAAAAATAATTCCAGAAAAGCGGCGGTTCAGGACGGATAGGCGGCGATTATCTCTATTTCCAGTTCCGCCCCTCTGGGCAGACGGGCCGCCTGAACACAGGACCTTGCGGGCGGCGCTTCTTTGAAATATTGCGCGTAAATGTCGTTTACCGTTTTGAAATCGTCCATATTGGCAAGGAAGATCGTACTTTTGACTACATCGGCGAAAGACAGCGATTCGGCCGACAATATTGACTTTATGTTCGCCAGTATCTGGTGCGCCTGCACGGACACGCCGCCGTAGGCTAAGTCGCCTGTAACCGGATCAAGCGGTATTTGACCGGAAACAAACAAAAAACCGTTGGCCCTAATCGCCTGTGAATAAGCGCCGATCGCTTGCGGCGCGCCCAGAGTGCTTATGACCTTTTTCATAAAAAACGACCTTTCCGTAAGATTAATAACGGCGAAACACCCATGTTCGAACATCTTCCGCCATGTCGCCGCCATTACTTGTATGTTAACAAAAAACAGTAAAAAGCGCAACAGCCAACTACATTCCGCGTAAGAATAATGGTTTTTGCCGTACGTCCGGCAAGGATTTCCCGCGCTTCGCGTCGAAAGATAACATAAGTGGTTTTGCTTCAGGTAAAATACGCCGCCAAACGGCAAGATCGCCGGTTTTTGCCCGAAATCTCCCGCTTTCGCCGACCCGCGCCGGACAAAAACCGGCGGGCCGCCGCTAAGTTTTACCGCCGGCCAAACCGCTGGTTCCGGCGTTCTCAGAAAGAGGGACGGTCATGCCAAGTTACAAACTGAACAACGTCTGCCCGTCGCAGGTGGATTTTGCCATAAAAGACAATTTATTGCAGGAAGTGGTTTTTCACGGCGGCTGCCCCGGCAACCTCAGAGCGATTGCCGTACTGGTTGAGGGACTGCCGGTTGCTGACGTTATCGCAAAACTTGAAGGTATCCGCTGTGGCGCAAAAAACACTTCCTGCGCCGATCAACTGGCCAAAGCGCTTAAAACCGAGCTTAAAAAATGACTAGCGATGGAAGTCTCGTTCAACCAGTTCTTTTGCCGCTTTTTCGGGGGACTGTTTACATTATTCGCAACGCTCAGGTTTCAAGCCGGTTTTTCGTAAGCGGCGGCCGAAAATACCGCCGAAATTTACCGCCATGCCGCGGCCGCGAAAGGAGGGGGCAAGCGTGATCAATATATACAAGACCGTTGGTACGCGCATTACGGAGCTGAAATTTGAAAACCTGGAAAAAGGCTGCTGGATAGATCTGCGCAACCCCACAAACGACGAACTGACGCTGACGGCGCAAAAAACCGGCGTGATGATGGATTTTCTCACGGCGGCGACCGACGAGGAAGAAAGCGCCCGTATTGAGATCGAGTCCGACCAGGTGCTTATTCTGATCGACATACCTATTTTTCGCACCCCCAAAGACTATGAAACATTGCCTTTGGGTATCGTCATAACGGAAGACTATTTTATCACCGTATGTCTGGAACACAGCGCGCTTATCGGCGAATTGGCGGCAGGCGCGCCCGGGCTTTTCGACACGGCCAAAAAAACCCGTTTCCTTTTCCAGATGCTGTTCAAGTCAGCCACCCTTTATCTAAAATACATCCGCAACATCAACAAGCGCACCGACGAATTGGAACGCCATCTGCGCCAATCCATGGAAAACGAAGAACTGTTCAAACTGCTTGACCTGGAAAAGAGCCTTACTTATTTTTCCGCTTCGCTGCGCGGCAACTACATCCTGACGGAAAGGCTGATGCGGTTGCGCGCTGCCAAGCAGCTTTCGCAGCTCATCCGCGTATTCGAGGAAGACGAAGACCTGCTGGAAGACGTTATCGTCGAATATAAGCAAGCCATCGACATGGTGGAAATGTACATGCGCATACTAAGCTCCATGCTGGAGGTTTTTGCCAACATCATTTCCAACAATTTGAATATTGTCATGAAATTCCTGGCGGCTATAACCATTATTATGGCTGTGCCGACAATGATCGCCAGTTTTTGGGGCATGAACGTACCGGTGCCTTTGAACGAAACGCCGCAGGGATTTGCCGTGGTCTGCGTCATTGCGCTCGCCATAGCTTTCGCCACCGCCTACCTGCTTTGGAAAAAGCGCATGTTTTGACCGTCCGTTCGCGCACTTGAGAAAGGATAAATGATGGGCAATCACATTACAAAGGAAAAACTTACTGCCGGCGTTATTTTCGGCGATACCAACAACAACGATTACATTTACATGCCGGGCGGGGAAATCGGCTGCGCCCAGCCTGTCTGTGTAATGGAGAGAAACTCCGGCAGGGAGGAACTCTCCATCGACGAAGCGGCGGAAAAAGTCGCGAAACTAAGCCTTAAACCTTTAAATCTGCCGTATTTCGGCAAAAAATAACCCAAAGGCTTTAACGAGCCTTTAACCCGTCATTTTTCCGTCTTTTTGTCTGACTTTACAATCAGTACAGGTATCTTGGCGTATTGGGAAACATTTGAGCTGACGCTGCCCAAGACAAACTCGGCTATACCGGAAAGTCCGCGCGAACCGATCACGATCGCGTCGCAGCCTGCCTCTTCCGCCGTCTTTAATATGCGCTCCGAGGGATGCCCAGTCTCTATCTTCGTCGTTACCTTGAGGGAATAAGGAGTGAGTTTTTCTTTTGCCGCCGCAAGGATGGCCTCGGCGTTCTTTTTTATATCGTCCATTTGCATTGTCAAGAGGCCGCTGTCTATCGGCAAAGCAAGCAAGCCGGCGTTGTAAAAAGGCTGAATAATATGGACGACAAATAGTTCGCTCTCAAACTTTACGCCGATTTCGGCCGCGTATTTCAGCGCCTGCCAGGATGGCTCCGACCCGTCTACCGGCACGAGTATTTTTCTCAGCATAAACCGTCCCTCCTTAAAACGAAATTCATAAATAATTACCGCACCTTGTCTATCTTGTTTCTCCAACAACCGTTAAAATCCTGCGCGCCCGCGGTTTGTAAATAAATTTTATCACTGGACTGCATCAGCCCCCATCTGTAGGCGGCTGGAATATATCAGGGAGAAGGCAAATGAAAATAGCTACTTTCAACATAAACTCAATAAGGATAAGGCAAGCCGCCCTCATCGAATGGATGAAAAAAGAAGCCATCGACATTGCCGCTTTGCAGGAAACCAAAGTGCAAGATAAAGATTTCCCGCTCGCCGGGTTTACCGGCGCCGGCTATCAGGCGGTTTATAGCGGCGAGAAAGGGCGAAACGGCGTCGCGATAATAAGCGCGGAAACGGCGGGACAGGCAACATACGGGCTGGACGGCATAGGCGAAAAAGGCGAGGCGCGGCTGATCAAAGCGCAATTCGGCGGCATAACGGTGGTAAACACCTATGTTCCGCAAGGACGCGCGCCGGGTACGGACTATTTTCGCTATAAAATCGCCTGGCTGCGCGGTATGCGCCAATATCTGGAAAAACATTTCACGCCCGCGCAAAAAGTGATTTGGCTGGGGGATCTTAATGTCGCCATGAAAGCGATCGATGTATACGACCCGATAAAACTCGCGGGCGAAGTCGGCTTTCATCCCGACGAACAGGCGGCGCTGGCCTACAGTATGGATTGGGGATTTGTCGACATCTTCCGCAAACATGTGCCGGAAGCCGGCCATTACACCTTCTGGGACTACCGCATAGCAAATGCGCTCAGGCGCGGCATGGGCTGGCGCATCGACTATATACTGGCCACGCCCCCTTTGGCCGGGCGTTCGGTCAGGTCTTACGTCGCATCCGATTTAAGAAGCAAAGAACGCCCATCGGACCACGCCCCGCTTGTAGCCGAATTTGACCTTTAGCCGCCTCTTTATCACTAAACTATAGTCAAATGCTTTTTAAACGGCAGCAAAGAGCGTCATAAAAACCGGAAAAATCAGCGAGCGTTCTGCGCAGTTTAGCTTTTAGCCATGCCCAAAAGTTTTCAACCGCGCAGGGGTCATAAAGCAGAGTGTTGCCTAATATTTAAATATGAAGATGAATTAGAGGTAATAGTATGAGGATTGCGGTTGTAGATGGTCAAGGCGGCGGAATCAACACACAGGTTTTCCATATCCGCGTCCGCACTCAAAGCCCGGAATATCCGCTCCAACAAACCGTTATCCTGCCATTTGCGAAACCGTGCG
>JAISPA010000116.1 GCA_031275255.1 Acidaminococcales bacterium
TTTCTCAGTATAAATCTCGGACTGCTAAATCTTTTTCCGGTGCCGGTATTGGACGGCGGGCACGTCGTGACGCTGCTCGCGGAAGCGGCGCTGGGCAGGCCGCTGAGTTTGAAAATGGCCAGGCGCGTGCAATATATAGGGCTGGCGCTTTTGTGTTTTTTGCTTATCTTTTCCACTTTGCAGGATATAGGCAGGTTAAATCTCTTTTGAGGATGAAGCCATGCAGCGCAGGATAAGCCGGCAGATAAAGCTGGGCGGGCTTTCGGTAGGCGGCGGCGCTCCGATTACTGTTCAGTCCATGACCAATACCAAAACGCACGATGCGGCGGCGACCATCGCGCAGATAAACGCTTTGGCGGACGCCGGCTGCGATATTGTCCGCGTCGCCGTACCGGATGAGCGGGCGGCTGGTACGCTCTCTTATATCAAACAGTCGATCGCCCTGCCTTTGGTTGCGGATATTCATTTTGATTACCGGCTGGCGCTTTTGGTGCTGGACGCCGGCGTGGACGGTCTGCGGATCAATCCGGGCAATATCGGCGCGGAGGCTAACGTCCGCCGGGTCGCGGACAAGGCGAAAACGCGCGGAGTACCGATCCGGATAGGCGTGAACGCCGGTTCTCTGCCGGCGGAAGTTTTGCGCGAATATGGGCGCCCCTGCCCAGAGGCGCTTCTCGAAGCGGCGCTCAAGAACGCCGCCTTGCTCGAAAAACAGGGTTTTACCGACATCAAACTTTCTTTAAAGGCGCATGACGCGCTTTTGACGATCAACGCTTATAAACTGGCGGCGGCGGCGACCGATTATCCGCTGCACATCGGCGTTACGGAAGCGGGCACGCCGAGAAGCGGGCTGGTGAAGTCGGCGGTGGGCATAGGCGCTCTTTTGGCAATGGGCATAGGCGACACGCTCCGAGTCTCCCTGACGGGCGACCCACTCGAGGAGGTAAAGGCGGGGCGGGAGATATTGAAAGCACTGGGGCTGCGCCCTTACGGGCCGACGGTCATCGCCTGCCCGACTTGCGGCCGCACAGAGATTGATTTGGAAAAGCTGGCTTTGCGGGTGGAAGACAAGCTGTCCGGCGTAAAGGACACTATAACCGTCGCCGTGATGGGCTGCGTGGTGAACGGGCCGGGCGAGGCCAAGGAGGCGGACGTCGGGATCGCGGGCGGCAAAGGCGTGGGACTGCTGTTTAAGAAGGGGCGCGTTTTGCGCAAGGTGCCGGAAGCGGCTTTGTTTGACGAATTGCTAAGAGAAATAGACGATATTTTGTGTGAAAGGGCGAAAGAGCAATGAGATTTTCCCAATTGTACGCGCCGACCGTGCGGGAAGCCCCCGCGGAGGCGGAGGTGGTCAGCCATCAGCTGTTGCTTAAAGCCGGGTTTGTCAGAAAGACGGCGGGCGGTATTTATACCTATTTGCCTTTAGCCTGGCGCGTTCTGCGAAAAATAGAACAGATCGTCCGCGAGGAGATGGACGCCAAAGGCGGCCAGGAAATAGCCATGCCCATCGTCCAGCCGGCGGAAATATGGCAGGAGAGCGGACGCTGGGAAGTATACGGCGACGAGATGTTCCGTTTGCGGGACAGGCACAGCCGGTCGTTTTGTCTCGGCCCGACGCATGAGGAAATCGTAACGACTCTGGTCAAGGGTGACGTCCGTTCTTACCGGCAGCTGCCTTTGCTTCTTTACCAGATACAAAATAAATACCGCGACGAGATCAGGCCGCGTTTCGGACTTTTGCGCGGACGCGAGTTCATAATGAAAGATTTGTATTCTTTCGACCGGGACCAGGCGGGACTTGAAGCGTCCTACCGGAAGATGTATGACGCCTACAGCCGGATATTTGCCCGCTGCGGCTTGAAGTTTCGGCCGGTGGAAGCGGACTCCGGCGCGATCGGCGGCAGCGGTTCGCATGAGTTTATGGCCTTGGCCAACAGCGGCGAGGCGGAAATAGTGTATTGCGAAAGTTGTGATTTTGCCGCCAATATCGAAAAGGCGGAACTTAACCCGATCGCGGCGCGGGAGGAAGAAACATGCGCACCGGAAAAAGTAAGTACGCCCAATGCGGCGACGATCAAAGCGGTTTGCGCGTATCTTGCCGTACCGGTGGAAAAAAGCGTGAAAGCGGTGGGCTACAAAAGCGACAAGGGGGTTGTCTTGGCTTTTGTGCGCGGCGATCACGAGGTAAACGCAGTAAAGGTCTTGAATACGGCCGGCGCTCTTACCCTTTCTATGGCGGGAGAGGACGAGTTGCGGGCGGCCGGTACGGAACCCGGTTATATGGGCCTGTTGCCGGGCAAAAAGAATGTTACGCTCGTGGTTGACCATTCGGTTATGAATATGCGCAATTTCGTGTGCGGAGCGGATGTTTTGGGTTACCATTACGTCAACGTAAATCCCGGGCGCGATTTTACGCCGGATTTTACCGCCGATATCAGGATGATCCAAGAAACCGACCCTTGCCCGCGCTGCGGCGGACGTCTGACGAAAGCCAAAGGCATAGAGGTCGGGCAGGTTTTCAAGCTTCATACCAAATACAGCGAAAAACTGGCGGCCAATTATCTTGACGAAAACGGCAAGGAGCGCCCGCTGGTCATGGGGTGCTACGGAATAGGCGTCAGCCGCGTCATGGCCGCGGTCATCGAACAAAGCAGCGACGATGCGGGCATAATCTGGCCGGCGGCGATTGCGCCCTACCATGTCGCGGTAGTGCCGGTCAACGCCAAAAACGCGGAACAAATGAAGATTGCGGAAGAGATATATGAAACACTTACCGCCGTCGGTATAGAAACTGTGCTGGACGACCGCGCGGAGCGCGCGGGGGTGAAGTTTAACGACGCCGATTTGATCGGCTATCCTTTGCGCGTAACGGTCGGTGCCAAAACGGCGGCGAACAGGGAATTGGAAATAAAAATACGCGCGAGCGGCGAGGTTGTTTTTGCGCCGGACGGCAGCTGGCAGGAGAAAATAAGAGAGCTGCTGGCCGCGCTGTAAGCGCGGCCTGACCCGCCCTATCGACAGTCTCTGGCGGGATTCCAAGTTATAAGTCGTATTTATCACCGAACTGACCATCTTCGGCAAACCCTCTCTGACGATCATAGTTCGCCAACCGAGAACGGGCCCGTCCTAATACTCCCGCCCCTGACGGCGGCGATAGCCCAAAGACGGATTGGTTCAGTGTTCAGCCTTGTTTTGGGGTGTGATGGTTGTCCATGCGGTTTGTTTTCTTGTCTTTTATAATTATAGCCTCCGATTATTTCAGCAAATGCTATATTAAAAGCGTTATGGCGGAAGGCATGAGCATGCCTGTTGTTGACGGCGTTTTCCATATAACCTATGTGCTCAATCCCGGCGCGGCTTTTGGCCTTTTGCCCAACCAGCGCGCCTTGTTCATTGCGGCGGCCGTTCTCTTGCTGGCGTTTTTGCTCGGGCTGTTGAAATATGTCAAAAAACAGCCGCTTTGCCTGCAAACAGGCGCCAGCCTGATTGCGGGCGGCGCTATGGGAAACCTGATTGATCGGATAAGGATGGGCGAAGTAGTGGATTTTTTGGATTTTCGCGTCTGGCCGGTTTTCAATATCGCCGACGCCGCCATTTGCATAGGAGCCGGTTGCGTCTTATGGAGCATGATGAAAAACAAAGAATAACGGCGGACGACGGCGGCGCTTTGACCGTACCCGCGAGCGCGGACGACCGGGACGCGCGCGCGGATATATTTTTGGCGAAAAGCCTGGCCCTTTCGCGGTCAAATGTGCAAAAACTCATAAAGAGCGGCCTGGTACAGGCCGACGGCAAGGTAATCAGGCAAAATTACCGTTTGCGCGGCGATGAATTGTTTGCCGTTGCGTACCGGCCGCCGCAGCCGATAAAGGTGGAACCGGAAAATATACCGCTGAACATCCTTTATCAGAACGATGATTTTATCGTGGTCGATAAGGCGCGCGGCATGGTCGTGCATCCGGCGGCCGGCAATCACGTCGGTACGCTGGTCAACGCCCTGCTTTACCATTGCGGCGGTTTGTCGGGGATAAACGGCTGTATACGCCCCGGCATTGTGCATCGTTTGGACAAAGACACCTCCGGGGTGATGGTGGTGGCCAAAAACGATGACGCGCATGTGGATTTATCCGCGCAGATACACGATAAAACCGCTGTCCGCGAATATCTCGCCCTGGTGCACGGCGCGGTAAAGGCGGCGGCGGGCACGGTCAGGACGCTGCTCGGGCGCGACCCCCAAGACCGGCAGAAAATGGCGGCGGTGGCCAAAGGCGGGCGGGAAGCGGTTACGCATTATTGGGTGCTGGAATGTTTCCCA
>JAISPA010000173.1 GCA_031275255.1 Acidaminococcales bacterium
TATTGCACCAGACGGGTTCCGTGGCAAAACTATAATGGCCGGCCAATTCAAATACTTGCGCAAAATAATCCTTTTGCGCGGCCGCAGCGCTTGCCCGGCCGGCCGCGAGGCCGGCCGCCTCCACCGTGACCTTTGGCCATTCTTCTTCGATAAACTCTTCCGCCTGTTCCGCCAGGTTGCCGGCGGCATACATAAGCAAAAAAATCTGCTTTTTATATTCATTTTTCGGTATAACCCTCTCTTGCGCAAACAAGTTTTCGCTCAGGATAAAATTAGCCGCCGCGGCGCCGTAAATTCTGGCGATTGAAGGCGCGGGCGCTAAAGCGCCCGCGTACCGCGCCGGCCGCTTCTTTCCGAAATACTTCATATCATATAATCCGTAGGGCGTAACCTGAAGTATTGCGCTCACGTCAATCTCTCCCGGCAAGTAAAAATAAGGGTTCCATATACAAAGCGGCAGAACAGGAGATATTCCTATTCTGCCTTTTCAGAAAATGCTCATTTTATCATGTTACTGCCGGCCGCTGTCAAAACGGCGGCCAACGCCCGCGCTTTCTTCGCTGACTCCCTCGTAGGCGAAGGTTATTTCCAAATTCTTTTGCAAAAGATTGCGCGCTCTTGTCAGTTTGGCGTAAAGTTCTTTGTCCATCTCCGCTACCCGCCGGATCAAAGCCTGCCCCTGTGCGCCGCCGATATAGCTGTCCGTGTCCGGCGTTTCTTTGATAATGGCGGCCAGTTCTTTCCTCTGCCTTAAAATATCCTCAAAAAGCGCCATATCACCTGCGGAGGTAAATTTATGCAATTCCTTGCTTAAAAACAGATAGTCCTGCCAAAGCGCGGCCATGCTTTTTTGCTCTGTCATACGCTTATCGAATCGCCGACCACTTTTTGATTTTGCGGCGCAACGCCCTGCTGGCGGGCGATTTTCATGGCTTCAATCCATCCGTCGCGGATGTTGGTGATGACCACCCTTGCGTCAGCGATATACTGCGCGTCTTTTTTCAAGTTCGCCTGCAAAAGTTGATGATTGACATACTCATAAAGCGTGTAGAGCTCTTTGGAAATGGGATAGTCCATATTCAGAACGGACATCAGCTCGCTGACTATATCCTGCGCCCTGACGCACGCTTTATGCGCCGCCTGGATGTCCTTTGCGCCTATCGCGGTCGTCGCCTCGCCCATAAATTTGAGGCAGCCGTTATAAAGCATAAGTATAAGTTTTTCCGGCGTGGCTGTCAGTATTTGCTGCTGTTTATAAACATTCGCGCTTTCCGGCGTCATACTCATCTATGATTTCATCCTTTCAGTTAACTTCTTCGCTGCCGAACCCGCCCTAACAACCCCGCTGCCGGACGGCGAAATACGGTACGGACCCGGAACATTGAGCGGGGACTTAGGCGCCTCCGCCCGATAAAACTTCTCTCCTTCAGGAACTGCTGCCCAAATAATTGGTCAGAGTATCCTGCTGGCTTTGCAATTGCTGAAGAAGTTCTTCCATGTTGGCATATTGTTTGTAATAGGTCTCCATCTGCGCGTTCATGCGGTCGATTTTGGCGTTCATCGCTTTGTTGTTGCTGATTATTTTCTTGGACAGGGTGCTGGTCTGATCTTTGTCCCCAACGGCGGAACCCGCTTCGGTATTTATCCTGTCGAGGGCGGTTTTAAGCTGGTCGTAAAGTTTGTCGGCCACCCCGTCCGTCGCGTTGCCCTGGGAGTCGACGCCGCCGGTGAATATTTTATAAACGGCGTCGGGATCATCCTCGATCGCCGCCTTTAATTTGTCCTCGTCTATTTCAAGTTTCCCGTTGGTGGAATAGTCGGCTGTTTTCAGGCCAAGGGAAAACAGCGAGTCGTATTTGCCCCCTACCACGGTCGAGTTAACGCCAAGCGTGCTGGAAACGCTGGTATCGTATTTTGTCCCCAGGCCTTTCACCGACGAATAGATGGTGGTGCGCAGGTTGCTGACAATGCTCTGCAAAATGGAATCGTTGCGCAAAATGCCTTTTTTGGCGTTTTCTTCCCATTTATCTATCTGATCGGAGGTCATTGCCTCTTTCTGGGCATCGGTCAGCGGCTCGTAGGAGGACTGTTTCTGCTCCAGGACAGTCGAGTTCAGCGCTTCCAAAAGGGTATTGTACATCTCGACAAATTCCTTGACCGAGTTGTAAATGCCTTCGGTGTCGTTTTTTACGGTTACGGTCAGGGTTTTGGAAGGATCGGCTTCTTTGAGACTGTAGGTTATGCCGGAAATGGTGAATTCATTGGTCGACTGGGTAAGCCCGGTTATGCCGTCAAGGTCAAATTCCGCGTCCTGGCCCTTGATCACGGCCAAATCGCCGGTGACGGAGTCCACCGGCATTTTCAGGGCGTCCTTCAAGAAAGCCTCGCCCACCCCGGTGGTGCCGGTAAAATCAATTTTCGCCGCCGCGCCGGTTTCGTTGGAAGTTATGAAGAAACGGTCGGAATTGGCGTCATAGCTGGCGGTAACACCCGCGCCGGAATTGTTGATCTTTTTGACCAGCTCGTTCAGGCTTTGGGTCGGGTCTACCGATACGGACTTGCCGTTAATGGTTATGTCAATAGTGCTGTTATATACGGCGTTGCCCGAGCCGTCGACGAACTGGCTCTCAATCGAGGCCTTGTTGCTGCTGGAACCCATAACGGTCTGGCTGCCGGTCTGGGCGCCTGTCGCCAGTTTTTTTACCGTTATGGTGTGCGTCCCGGCCGGCGCGTCGGCGTTCGCCTTGACCGTCAAAGCCGATTCGTTGCTGCTGGCGGCGGTCTTGAGCGAAGTCTTGTTGCTTAGTTTGTAATCGTAAACCTTGTTCCGGAACTCCTCGATCTTTTTGTACACCTCGGTGTACCGTTCCCTTTTCCAGGTCAGGCGCTGGGTATTTTGACTCATGCGGTCTATCTGCATCTGCAAATGGGACACCTGGGCCTTTACCAGCGATTCGGTATCAAACCCGGACATTATGCCGGTAATACGCGTTGATGCCATTTTAATAACCTCCTGCGTTCAGCTTGTACGCTGTTTTTGTTTTTAAACCTTTTTGTCAACCATCGTGCCGATATATTTTCTTATATTGGCTATCATATCAAGATATTCTTCCGGCGGGAATTCCTTGAGTACTCTGCCGTTTTTCAAATCGACGAACTTCACCATCAGAAAAGAAGTATCCTTGTGCACCTCAAACTGCAAATCGGCGTTCCATTGCGCCATAAACTTATTGAGCGTTTCGGTTATGGCATCCATTTTATCTTCATCACTGATGATTTCTTCGTATTTGGCTTTTTGGTCGTCCAGCAAAGCGCCGTTTTTTTCCTTGTCGACGGTTTCCTGCGCTGTTTTGGCGTCTTTTTCCGCAACTTTAAGTTTTTTTTCTGTTCTGGGCAACTTAACTGTTGCCGCCCGCGGATAAATAAATTCTTTGTCAGCAACCGGCGGTGCATTGACAACATTGGCATAGCGTCCCTGCGCAGCAACTGCATTGTCAATAGAGTAACTTCCCATGTTAACACACCTCAATATGCATGCAGATTTTCTCAATATATAAATATATCGTATAAAAAGACGAAAAACTTTAGGCTATTTAGCAAAAAGCCGCAAATTTTTTTATGCTGTCTCCCGGTTAAAACACGGATAAGATCTGCGGGATACTTTGCCGCCCTGCGCAGCGCAAAACGCCAAGTAATTTTTTCCCTTTGGGAAACTCTCGCTCAATGCCCTTGGCCGGCAAATGGATTGCTTCGGCCATGGAGACCTCGCAATGACGGGCGCGGCCGGGATAAATATGCCTTGGCCGGCTAAAGCAAACGTTGCTGCCCGGCGCGGCGCAAAACGCAGGCGGACTCGGAAAGTCCGTCGAGGATTTGCAACAAAGCAGCGCGGCAAAGCAGCCGCGAAGATGCCATGGTTTCAGCCGGGGGGCAGTATTATGCTCGCTTTGCTCAAACAGTAAAATCCCTGTTTCCCGGCTTCGCTGAGAAACGGCAGCGGCTTCGGTCAATTCGCTCTCGTTTTCCCAAAGCGGCAGGGGGAACGGGGAACGGCTATTTCCCCAGCAAAGCAGCCCCAAACCTGCCATGGTTTTGGCCGGGGGGGGGGGGCAGTATTAACCATCCCCCTGGCACATGACAAATATTTTGCGCAGAAATTCTTCCCTGACAATGTTTTCCGGCGTAATATCTTCCCCCAGATTGATTATTTTTGCGCCGTGCCGCCGGTAAAGCGCGGCCTGCGCTTCCGACAGCGCGTCCGCGTTCAGGCAGAGGTTTCCGCCGGCCGGCAAGGGCAAAAACCCTTCCTGCAAAGGCAGGCAAACTGTTTTTATATGTTTTCCCAAAATATCGGCCGCCGCCGACAGATCGGAAAGATTTAAAATCAGGGCAGGCTTCAAATGATCCGCCAATTCCGCTATGCCGTCTATCCCCGCCGTGTTGGGCATGGGCATGATCATCTGCCCGTAAGGGATGAGGGCGCCTTCGTAATTTATCCTGTTGTCGTTCGCGTATTTCGTTATAATAACGCCGTGCGAAGGATCGAAATAAAGCAGGCTCCCGCTGGTGGTGAGAAATTCACAGGTATTGAGCAGGCAGACGTTCCTGTTAAGCCCGGTTACGAGGAAACGGCACAGCTCCAGGGCAAATTTGCTGAGCGGATGCGCGTAATTTAAAAACTGCCCCACCAGCACCAGCACGCCGTCCGGATCGGCGTCCCCGCCGCCGATTTTTTGCAATTCGTCCTGAGACAATTTTTCCAGCTCGGAACTGACCTCCGCCAGCACCGCCGCCTCCAGCGCGAAAATACCCTCCGCGTTTTCCGCGCGGTCGACAAGCTCCACCTGCCGGCTTTGGCAAAGGACGTAATATTTGTTCTGCGCGGACAGCTCGCCGGCGGCGAGGCATACCTCAAGCAGATATTTATAAACCGCGCCCGTTTTGCAGGTTTGCAGCAAAAACGACAGGGCATATATCTGCGCGTACAGGCCGTAGCCTTCGCCCATAGCCGCGGCAAGAGCTGCGCAGTACTTCTGCCTGACCGCACCGCCGGCCTCCATGTCGGCCTTAAGCAGGGAGAAAAGTTTATGCCCGACTTCTTTGCGCCGCATAACCCTTTCCGCGTTGCGAAACACCAATTCCAAAATATCTTCCGCCTGTTTAATCAGCTTTTTGTCCAACTCGACCGGCGTAACGACCTCGGAAAATTTCGTCTCGGCGTCTACGGTCTGTCCGTCCAAATCAATATAATTGACGCGGGCAATCACCGGCTCAAGCAAATAACACTCTTTGCCGTGCCGGTAAATGTTTTGCCGCAAAGGGCTGTTTTCCGGCTCTTCCGTCTCGAAAAACCCTTCAATCCCTTCGATTACGGCGCCGTAAAAATCGCCGCCGGCCGCGGCGCGCGGGTCGCTGACAAATATGGGTTTACACAGATTCTCCTCTGCCTTTGCCGGCGCATCGAGCAACGCCAGATACACGCTTTCCAGCTCTGACGCATAATCGTCCGGGCCGGCCCCCGCCCAAAAAACAAAGCGGCGAAAAGTCTGCTGGAAAACGCGGTAGCAAAGTTTGAAAAAATCCCTGTTGTCCGCGAGAAAGAAATAGTCGTTTTTATCAGCGTCCTCTTTCCATACCTGCTGCAGCAGGCTGAGCAGGCTATGCGGCATGAGGCCTTTGCCGAGCGCGTTGCCGAACAAATGCACCTCAAAACCGCAGGTCTCAGCCTGGGCGGAAAAATCCTCAAAGGCGCGCTGCCCGCCGAAACTTTCGCCAAAACATAACAGGATTTTTTTCTTCACTCAATATATCCTCCAAACTTTTTCGCCGCAAATTGTCAGCAATTTAATCTTGCTATATAATACGGCGTCAGCATCCCGCCGAAACTTAACTTGAAATCGCCGCGCAAAGGGCTGTTGACGCCGACAAAGTCAAATTTCTTTATCCCCATGCCGTGCGCCAGTTTCATGCTTTCAATCAGCAAAAAGGTTCCCGCGTTATAAACGAGGTAGTCAGGATGGCTTGCCCCGAAAAGATAATAGGCGCTGTTTTTGTCATACAGCATGACTATAGCGCCGATACGCACGCCTTCGGCGGTTTGCGCGTAGCGCAGAACCGCCTGTCCGCTTTCAAGGACAAAGCGCAAAAGCCGCTCCGTCAAAAGCAAATCGCCGTCATCTATCTCTATCCCCTGCCGCGCAAAGGTCAGGCGGTAAAGCAGCAAAAAATCTTCTATATCGCCGCAATCCGCAGCTGCGTTATACAGCAGGGCGTATCTGCCGGCATTTTGCCGATAGGAATATTTGCGGTTGTTCCCCAAAGCAGAAAATATATTGTCATAGTCAGAAATATCCTTTATCGCGGAATAGGCTATGTCAATTTTATATTTACCGTTCTTGGGCGTATGATAATTATACCAGGAAACGCCGCGCATATCGGTTACGTTATAATGGCAGGAAAAGCATACCTTATCATATTTTGCCGATACATGCTCAACCAGGGCGGTCGTTGCGGCAAGGCGGTCTTTATAGTGCACATAGGCTCTTTCACCTTCCCGCGGCGGCAAAAACAAGAAGCCGTTGTACGGCGCGTAAGGCACCGCTCCGCCGCTCACACCGGATGCGTTTACCGGCAGGCAAAGCCCTCCCAGCACTTTGCCGCCTCTTACGGCGACAAACTTCTCGCTGGCAAAACCGACCGCCGCCAAATAACCGTCGCCGCTGAAAGGCGTGCTTTCCGGGGAATTGCCGCATAAATGTTGCCAGCGCGGATCTTCCGCCGCGACGGCTTCAACCGTCAGGCCGCTCATTTTAAGTCCGTCGGCCTGTTGTAAATGTAAACGCAAAAATCCACCGGCGGCGTAGTTGCCCTGACCTGGTAATCGTTTCTTATGGTTACAAAAGGCGAAATTTGCGTTTTCACAAATTCAAAAACGCGCTCAGGTTTTTCATAAAACAGTTCCTCGTCATGGTAATTAGCATAACAGCTCAGCATATTGAAAGCGAGCCCTTTGTCCGCCAGCGGAAAAAGCCTGCGCAGGCAGCGCTGATAAAAGGCCCTGTTGTCTTCCCGCTTGTTGTTGAAAACGCCGCTGATCATGATGTAATCAAATTTTTCCTCCGTAAAATCGTCCAAAACATAAAAGCGCCCGGCCGGATGGTTTTGGCGCGCCCGCTCCACAAAAGCGCGCAAGACGTCCACTCCGGTATAGCGGACGTTTATCCCCTTCTCCCGGAAAAAATCCGCCAGATGCCCCAGCCCGCAGCCAAAATCCAGTACGGAAGCGTTGTTGAGATCGCCGATCCGCGTGAGCACTTCAAACCGGGCGCGCTGGCTCTCCCGCGTCCAGTGTACCCCTTTTGCAGAATCGCCGAATTTTTCCAGAGTATATAAATATTGTTTATTGACATGGTCCTGATCTTCGCTCTTATACATCAAAACGCCTCCCACCCGGCAAAGCTTTTCGCAAAAGCGGCTACGCGCTCGGCCGAGCAGCCGTCCAGCCAGATAAATTCTTTTTTGTGTCCTTTTATAAATTTATCATCAAGCGGGCGGGCAGTCAACAATTCTTTGCGCAGCCCTTCATAGTCTTTGGCCAGCCTGGTCAGGCCGAGCTTGTTAGTTATACAGCCGTCGGGGGCGGCCAGGCGCGGCTGATAGCTTACGGCCTTTGCCCCCATGAGCGCGGCGTGTAAAAGCGCCATGGAACTCATGCCGGCCACCCACTCGTATTCCGGCAGCAGGGCGGATAATTCGCCCCGCGCTTCCATGCCGCCAAAAGCGCTTTTAAATTCGGCGCTGTCTTTAGGGTGAAATTTCACTTTGAGCGCATAGCCGCAGGCGGCGGCAAGTTTGCTAAGGTCAGCCAGCGCGTCAAACTCCGTATAGCCCAGTGTCTTG
>JAISPA010000253.1 GCA_031275255.1 Acidaminococcales bacterium
GCCCCTGATCGTCTGTGTTCGTTTCTTGGAGCTTCTCATATTATCCACGCTATAATTATAGCGTGTTTTACGCTTCTTTGCAAGACCTAATTATCTCTAATCGTTGTTGTTTACTGTTCATTTTGATATCCACGCTATAATTTCAGCGGAGCTTAGGATGACAAGGCAAACCGTTGACAAAATGCAAAACCATTTGAAATGGACAATTTTCACGAATTTAGCCGCCTTGAAATTTATTTATTAGAGTTCTCTCTAAATTTAGCAAAAGCAAGCCGTTTTTGTCAACATAGCACTTTAGGGCAAAATAAATGTACTTTTAGCCAGTAGATATTGATTGTACAACCGTTTATAATTAAAAGCAGCTGATCAGAAACCCTGAAGGCGGAAGAGTTTAAACTCTTCCGCCTTCAGGGTTTCTGCGGCAATATGTAAGAAAACAGGAGGATTTTGCAATGAGAAAAAGCTTTGTGTTTTTAGCCGCGCTCGTCATTTTTTCCTTTGCGCTCACAGCTTACGCCAAAGAGCCGCACAACCGCAAACATAACGACCCCGCCGCGCACGGCACTCCGGTGGAACAGGAAGGGCATGACCGGTCCATACACCGGAAAATTGACCAAATACTGAAAGAAGCCCCGAGCCATTTGTTCTATACGGTCAGTCCGGCGGACAAAAAACATAATGATTACATTATTGATGTGCGAACTCGGGAAATTTTTGCCAAAACACCGCGTAAAGACGCCGTAAACATACCGCTTCCCCTGCTGCATGATCATTTGCGGGATCTGCCGCGAGACAGGCGCGTACTGGTCTTTGGCGGCAATGATATAGAGGCGGCTTACGCCGCTTTTGTCCTGCGCCTGCACGATATAAACGGCTGGTTGGTAAAAGATGCGCCCACACGCGGGAAAAAAGCAAAATGAATAAAAACATTCCGTTTGTGGCAATTTTCGCTTTCGCCTGTTCTCTTTTTTTCCACAGCCCTTCCTTTGCCGGCGAAAATCTTTTCATTGTCGCCAACAAAACGGATTCCGATCTTTTTGAACTTTATATTCTGCCGACGCAAAGTTCCGGACAAGGACCAAACGCACTGGAAAAAGAAGCCCTCTTCGTCAATAAAAGCCTGCGCCTTTTTTTTCGCCAATTATGACCAATCCGTCGCGTACTGGGATATTTACGGGGTAAACTGCTGCGGACAAGTTTATAAATGGCAGGCGCTCAATCTCGGCAAAAACGGTGTTATCACGTTGTATGAAGCGGGATGCGCTGTTTTGGATTAGCCGTCCCGCCGCGGGAAAACCGCACTCTGTGCTTTTGTTGCATTGCTTTCCGTTTTTAGGAAGTGACATCGCCCTTTAACCGGAAAACAGTATCAGTATAATCTCAGCAAAATGACGTATTGTTCAATTTGTTATACACGGCGATGAGCTTTTCCCTGTCGCCGGCGGTTATTTCCGTCAGCGGCAGCCGAAGCGGCCCGCAGTCGATTTTCGAAACAACGCTGGTAATGGCTTTTATGGGAATGGGGTTGGTAGTGATAAAAATCATCTTGAAAAAATCCAGCAGTTCAATATGCAACATAGCCGCCTTTTTCACGTCGCCGGCTATAAAAGCGCTCATCATCTCCTGCATTTTCACGCCCGTTACGTGTCCCGCCACGCTTATGACGCCGTTACCCCCAACCGCCAGCATCGGCAGGGTCATGCCGTCGTCGCCGCTGTAAATGGTGAAATCGGCAGGCAGGAGTTTTCTTAACTGCGCCGCCTGCTCAATATTGCCGGCCGCTTCCTTTACCGCGACTATATTGCAAGCGTCCGCAACCAGCCTGGCGATGGTCTCCGGCAGTATGTTAGACGCCGTCCGCCCGGGTACATTATATATAATGACAGGCAAATCAGTGCTTCCCGCTATGGCGCAAAAATGCCGGTAAAATCCCTCTTGTGTCGGCTTGTTGTAATAAGGGCCGACCAGCATGACGCCGTCCACGCCGGTATCTTTCGCTTTTTCCGTCAGTTCGGCGGATTTCCTGGTGTCATTGGACCCGGTTCCACCCACCACGGCGCCCCGCCCTTTTGCTTTTTCCGCAACAACCGAGAAAAGCCGCAATTTTTCCTCGTCCGTCAAAGTAGCCGACTCGCCGGTCGAGCCTGCCACAACTATGCCGTCCGAACCGTTGCTGAGCAGATAATCCGCCAAATCTGCGGCCGCCTGGTAATTTACGCTGCCGTCGGCGTGCATCGGCGTAACCATCGCTGTCAGCAGACGGCCAAAATATGGAACTTTCATCTTCAATCACTCCTGTACGCTTTTTGACAAACCAAACGCTTCGTGCAGCTGCGCCAAAGTCTTGTTCAAATGCTCCCTGGCGATAACCGCTGAGATAGTGATGTTGGAATCCACCGTCTGCAAAATCGGCGTTCCGGCCTTGACGAATGCCCTGACAAAGGTCGCCATTACGCCCGGCACTCCGCGCATGCCCGCCCCTACGACCGAAACTTTAGCGCATGATTTTTCCACCGCCATTTTGTCGAATCCTTTGGAGTGTAAAATATTAACGGCTTTGTCCAAGTCGTTCTCTTCCACGGTAAAAATAATTTCGCCCGGATGTACATTCAAACAATCCACGTTTATGTTGCTATCGGCTAAAAGGTCAAAAATTTCCATGCCGGCGGTATTTTGTTCTTCATTCATTGCTATGCGCACCTGGCTTATGTCCGGCAGATAAGTAACACCGCTGGCAATTCTGTCGATAATCGGCGTATCTTTCGTGTCTTCGCCCAAATCGTTGGTAATAAGCGTACCAGGGGCGTCGCTGAAAGTGGATTTGATAATCAGCGGAATATTCTTTTGCATGGCGATCTCCACCGCCCGGGGATGGATCACCTTCGCCCCTTGATAGGCGAGCTGGCAAATTTCGCCGTAGGATATACATTCGACTATTTCGGCTTGTTTGACCATACGGGGATCGGCGGTCATAATGCCCTCAACATCGGTGTATATCTCTACTGCTTTGGCTTTCAGCGCGGCCCCGATGGCGGCGGCGGTCGTATCACTGCCGCCGCGCCCGATAGTGGTAACAGAGCGGCCGTTTTCGGTACTTCCCTGAAACCCGCAGACGACTGGCACTATCCCATCATCTATCAGTTCACGCAAATATGTCGTGTCAACCTTCAATATCCGTGCCGCGCCGGATTTATCATCGGTTATTATCCCGGCCTGCCCGCCGGTCAACGCCAGCGCTTTAATCCCTGCCGCCTGCAAGTTGGCGGCGACTATGGCGGCGCTGATGTTTTCGCCGCAACTGATCAAAAAATCTATTTCATGTTTGGCAACGGCGGGATTTTCCGCCCTGATAAGATTCAGCAATGTATCGGTGGCATAAGGCTCGCCCTTGCGCCCCATAGCGGAAACAACCACAATCGGCTGCAATCCTTCATCTAAAGCTTTGATGATTTTTTTTCTTACCGCACCGCGGGCCTCAAGCGTCGCGACGGATGTCCCGCCGAATTTTTGAACTATTATCTTCAAAACTATCTATCTCCCCGCAAACTATATTAATCCCATTTCTATCATTTTCTCCGCTATCTGCAAAGTATTAAGTGCGGCGCCTTTTCTTATCTGATCGCCCACCACCCATAAATTCCAGGCGTTTTCCGCGGACTCGTCGCACCGGACGCGTCCGACGTATACATCATTAAGTTTAGACGTATACAAAGGCATCGGATAAAGCATAGCCGCCGGATCGTCCTCTAAAACCACTCCTTTAAAAGCTGACAGAACCCCTTTGATCTCGGCCAGAGACAAAGGCTTTTCCAATTCAATGTTTATTGACTCCGAATGGCTCCGGTAAACCGGCACCCTTACGGTTGTGGCCGTTATGGCCATCTTGTCATCGCCCATGATTTTGCGTGTTTCATTGACCATTTTCATTTCTTCTTTGGTATAGCCGTTATCCAAAAACACATCAATCTGCGGAATAAGATTAAACGCGATCGGGTAATGTTTAGGCAGGCTGGCACTCGGCAGTATGGCCGCCTGCATCTCTTTCCCCGCTGCGCGTGCCGCAATCTGGCTGTCCAATTCATCTATGGCTTCCTTGCCTGCGCCGGAAACTGCCTGATAAGTGGAAACAACTATTCTTTTTATTCTCGCCAGATCGTAAATCGGTTTCAGCGCCATCACCATGATAATGGTTGAACAGTTAGGATTGGCAACAATGCCGTTATGCCCGCGCAAAGCCTCCGGATTTACTTCCGGCACAACTAGCGGTACTGCCGGATCCATACGGAAAGCGCTGGAATTGTCAACAACCACAGCGCCGGCTTTGACAGCGCATGGCGCCAATTCTTTGCTGACTGCGCCGCCGGCGAAAAGAGCTATATCAATACCAGCGAAAGAATCGGCCGCAGCTTCTTCCACTGTGTATGACGCACCCATAAATTCTATCTTTTTGCCCGCCGAGCGTGAAGATGCGAGCAGACGCAATTTGTCGAAAGGGAAACGCCGTTCAGCGATCAGATCAAGAAACTCTTGCCCGACCACCCCGGTGGCCCCTAATATGGCGACATTGAACTTCTTCATTAAAATAACGCCTCTTTCTTATTGCTCCGATAATTAAATGTTGCGATAATACATAGGTAAGATATTTTTGCGGCTGCCTTGCTGCAAACGCAAGCAAAACCAAAGGTTCTGCGAAACTTCAAGACAAAGTTGGACACAAAAATAGCCGTCAAGATACGCAATGTTTAGTTGTCTTAGCAATAACGTAATTTCCGTGGCGATCTTCCGCCGCGAAATATATTGCCGGCGCCGGCGCAAGCGTGGACGTCGGACTATGAATATATCACCCCATAATCTGATCAAGTCCATAAATAAGCCCGTTATATTTTGCTATCGCCCGGCAAGCCAGAATAACGCCTGGCATAAAACACTCGCGGGAATTTGAATCATGCCTGATAACAAGCGTTTCGCCCAACCCGCCGAAAATTATTTCCTGATGTGCCACATAACCGGGCAACCGGACGCTGTGAATCCTTACTCCCGCTATTTTTGCACCCCGGGCGCCCGCGAGTTTTTCCCGCTCGTCCGGATGGCCTTGTTTAACACAGCCGCCCCGCGCCCTGACCACCCTCTCGGCGGTCGCTATGGCCGTGCCGGAAGGCGCGTCCATTTTTTTATCATGATGCAGCTCAATTATTTCCGCTTGGGGCAGAAATTTTGCCGCCGCCTCCGCCAGCCGCATCATGATGTTAGCGCCGACGGAAAAATTAGGCGCGATCAGAACGGCCGTGGAATTGTCTCTGGCAAGCCGCTCCAGTTCAGCTAAATCGTCCTTGCTGAACCCGGTTGTTCCGACCACCGCTCTTACGCCTTGGGCAAGAATAACGCGCAAATTGCCCATCACCGCGTCTGGGAGCGTAAAATCAACGACAACCTGAGGATTTTTGTCCGCAAGCACCTTTTCCAGGTCATTCTCCACAACCAAATCGCTCTTTATATTTATAATATCTGCGACGTTTTCACCTGACGCCGCTATATCCACTGCGCCCGCCAGCCGCATATCAGACTCCGCGCTGACCGCTTTCAGAACCTCGCGCCCCATGCGCCCCAAAGCCCCGTTCACCAATACTGCAAGCATAAACGTCCCACCTTAACAAAATATTCATTCAGCGGGATATTCGGCTGCCGCTGAAGGCCAAAGTCTGTTCGTAACAAAGTAAAAAGCCGCTGAGCATAATCTCAACAGCCTGCACCATAACAATTGCAGCCATCTGAGATAGCTCTCCACTAAAAAGTGACAGTCCAGCAACTGTTCGCTGCTGAACCAGCCTACAAACTCCGGCGGTTTGTATGCTTCGGCGGTCGCCCTTTCTTTCCGCTTCATAGTCGCCATCTCCACGGAATTACTGATGCTCCCCGCGCCTCTACCTTGACCGATATGATATTTATTTAATGATACTTTGCATAACGCCTTTTGTCAACCGCAAATTTTATAGCCGGGACCAGTATTTATTTTTTCCAATAAATCTAAGCTCCAAATTCCTTTGCTGATTACGCAAATTTGTCGGCTTTTGTCAGTAAGGCAACATAAAATCATGTTTGTGCGTGAATTTTGCCTCTTAACTTAACTATGAATTTTACTGATCATTCCCCGCACAAACGAAAAACTGCATCAACCTCATTATCTCAGCATGGTGTGTCATCGTCGGCTTTAAACACAATATACTGAAGGAGCAAATTGTTTGAACGATACTTCATTCAGCGGGAGAATCCCATGACCGCTGAATGCTCGTCCTCGAAAGAGAGTTTGCCTCGATAGAGAGAGTTAGTTCCATTATAAACTAATTTTCTTCAAGTTTTCGGCGGCACTGACGCAATCAAACTCCTTAAACGCCCGGGCCGCGTTTTTCAACAAGGTATTGTTCGGCTCTCCGAAATCATAATCCAATAAATTATGAATAGCCTCAAAACCTGCATCGCTGTCAAAATCGTCGGCAGCGGCAATCGCTTTTTGGACATTTTCCCGCAAATGATCAATATCCCCTGCTTTTTTTCCGGAGGTATCATTTTCGCTTGGGAAAACAATCTCCAACTGCTTATGTAAGGATACAAGCTTTTCGTTAAAATCGGGAAACACTTCCAAACAATAATCAAGTTCGCTATTCTTTGAAGCTGTTTCCAACTCAGATGCGGTTTGGGATAATTTCATTGCACCGATGGTAGAAAGCGAGGATTTCATTGCATGTACTAAAATTGAGAAGCCCTGTGTATTATTGTCCCGCAAAAATTCCGACATCTTCCCGCACTCCGGCAACATGTTTTTATAAAAAAGCTCCAACATGCTGCGATACATATCCTCGCTGTTTGCAACCCGGCTTAAACCGATTTCCTTGTTGACCTCACCAATCTTGCCGAGCGAATTTAAAAAGTCGCTTTTCGGTTCCCCTCCCGTAGGTTCCGTTTCCCCGTCTTCCGCATCATCCGCTTCCCTGCATAATTCAACTTTTTCACGCGGCAGCCATTTAACAAGAATTCCGTTCAATTCATGGGTATCAATCGGCTTGGAAATAAAATCATTCAGCCCGTTTGCCAAAAACATTCCCTTTGCGCCTTGAACCGCATTTGCCGTCAAAGCAATGATTGGAAGAGACTCGTACTTGCGGCCGAGCTTTCTTATTTCCGCAGTCGCTTCAATGCCGTCCATTTCCGGCATCATGTGATCCATA
>JAISPA010000272.1 GCA_031275255.1 Acidaminococcales bacterium
CAATAACCTTTATCAGGACGATATTATCATTCTCAGGGTGAGAGACTGGCAAACTTCCGACAAAATAGCGGACGCCTTTTCCCGCGGCCGCGGCCGCATCTTATTTATCGCTTACGGCGCGCGGCATATAAAGAACCGCAACGGCGCCCTGATGCAAAACCTTGCCCACGCCAGCGCGCAGCTGGCGGCCGGACAAAAATTCGATACATTAAGGCAATGCGAACTTCTGGAACCCTTGCTGTCCTCACCGGACATCACAAAATTCGCCTACGCCTCTTTCGCCGCCGAACTTACCATAGAGGCGACACCCGAGCGTGAGCCGCAGGAAGAAATATACCTTCTTTTGCGCGACGCCCTGAAAGCCATGAACAGCCGCAATCCGCGCCTTGTCGGACTGGCTTTTGTCATAAAACTTTTTGTCCTTTGCGGCATATCGCCCAGTTTCGACAACTGCGTATGCTGCGGCAGGGCGATCGAAGGGGACGCGTGGGCCAGCGCCGTGCAGGGCGGCTGCGTTTGCGGCGGCTGCCGGACGGGGGCGGAGGCCGACTTTTCGCAAAGCGCCCGCGCGCTGAGCGCCGCCCTGCGCGATATAGACCTGGCCGCCGCCGGCGGCTTTACAGTCAAAGGCCATGATCTGCTCATGCTGGAAGAATTTTTGTATAAATTCATTCTCGCTCAAATCGAAAAACCGCTGAAAAGCCTGCAATTTTTAAACAAGCTGTAACCGCGCGGACACCAGTACCCCGTAACACCTAAAAGTTTACCAACCGCCGGTCTTTTTCCCGCCGGGCGGTGTTACAAAGCCTCGCCGAACCTGTGAAGGCCAAGGAAGGCCAAATGCAGAATGCGCCAAGGAAGGCAGGCATTCTGCCGGGCTCGCCTATGTTTTGCGCCTTGCCCGGCGAAAAAATCTTCGCCTTTCGCTGACAACATTCAGGTGTTACAAGGTACTATGCAAAACAAAGCGGTTGACAGGAGAGCGCCGATTTGTTATATTTCTACATGACAGGCGATGAACGGGATAAAACTTTCCCCGCGCGAAAGAGAGCCGGAAGCGGTGAGAACCGGCAGGGGAGGGGACGGCGCCGCAAGCGTAAATTAAACAAAAAGAGCGGGCCGCGCCAGCGGCCAAGCAGGGTGGAACCGCGGGCACGGCCCGTCCCTGCGGCAGATGAGTTGCCGCAGGGACGGGCGTTTTATTTTTACCATTAAGTATAGGAGTGAAAACATGAATTTACAAACAATGATCCTGAATCTGCAAGACTTTTGGTCGCGGCAAAATTGCGTGCTCGTCCAGCCCTATGACGTGGAAAAAGGGGCCGGCACCATGAACCCGGCTACTTTTTTGCGCGCCCTGGGGCCGGAACCCTGGAACACCGCTTATGTGGAACCGTCCCGCCGGCCGGCCGACGGCCGTTACGGCGACAATCCCAACAGACTTTTCCAGCATCATCAATATCAGGTAATCATGAAGCCCTCGCCGCTTGATATTCAGGAACGGTACCTGCGCAGCCTGGAAGAACTGGGCATTGCGGCCAAAGACCACGATATCAGGTTTGTCGAGGACAACTGGGAAGCGCCGACGCTGGGAGCGTGGGGGTTAGGCTGGGAAGTCTGGCTTGACGGCATGGAAATAACCCAGTTCACTTATTTTCAGCAGGCCGGCGGCCTTGACGTCAAGCCGGTGGCGGTTGAGATCACCTACGGGCTGGAACGGCTGGCCATGTATATACAGGGAAAAGACAACGTCTATGACCTCGTGTGGGTTGGCGGCGTAAATTACGGCGATATTTTCCGGCAGAACGAATACGAGCAGTCGGTATATAATTTTGAGCGTTCGGACGCGGCGCTCCTGTTTAAACTTTTTGACTGCTATGAGAAGGAAGCCGCCCGCATCATAGCGGAAGGGCTGGTTTTGCCCGGTTATGATTATGTGCTCAAATGTTCGCATGTTTTCAATCTGCTGGACGCGCGGGGAGCGATCAGCATAAGCGAGCGCACGGCCTTCATCGGACGGGTGCGCAACCTGGCCCGCACGGTAGCGGCGGCTTATTTAAAGGAACGCGAGAGACTGGGGTTCCCGCTTTTAAAAGGAGGCAGGCAAAGTGAATAAAGATTTGCTTTTGGAAATCGGAACAGAGGAAATACCGGCGAAATTCCTGCCGGAAACGGTTACTCAACTGGAAAAATCCGCCGCCGCCGAGTTAACCCGCCTGCTCATACCTTTTGAAAAAATAAAAGCCTACGCCACCCCCCGGCGCATGGCCGTCCTGGCTTATTCCCTGCCGCCGAAACAGGCGGAGACTTCCCTTGAGCATAAAGGCCCGCCGCTCAAAATCGCCTATAGTGACGACGGTTCCTGGAGCAAGGCGGCGCTGGGCTTCGCGCGGGGGCAGGCGGCGTCTCCGGACGCGCTGTTTGCCAAAGAAGGCTACCTTTACGTGCGCAAACATTACGGCGGCGAGCCGGCGGAAAACCTTCTGCCGCAGGCGCTTTTAAACATCATAAATTCACTCTCTTTTCCTAAAAGCATGCGTTGGTCTGACTTGGATTTTCGCTTTGTGCGGCCTATTCACTGGCTTTTGGCGCTGTTTGGCGACAAAGCGCTGTCTTTTGAAACCGCGCGCGTAAAGTCGGGCGCGACCAGCCGGGGACACCGTTTTTTAAGCACAGGGCCGGTAAAAATAGATTCGCCCGCGCACTACCTGAAAACACTCAAGGAAAATTTCGTGCTGGCCGACCAGGATGAACGGCGCCTCCTCATCAGGGAGCAAATAGAGCAAACAGCCGCCCGGCTCGGCGGTCAAGCCGCCATTGACCCGGAACTGCTGGAAGA
>JAISPA010000063.1 GCA_031275255.1 Acidaminococcales bacterium
GTTATGTAAAAAAACTGACGCAAACGGCAAAGCAGGAAAAACCGGTTCCATCTGCGGACATACATGTGGAAGAATTGGAAGATCGGCTCGCCTTGGCTCTGGGTACGCAGGTGCGCATCAAAAGACAGGGAGGCAAAGGGAAAATTTTTATTGATTTTTACTCCGACCAGGATTTGGAACGACTGCTGGAAATCTTTTCGCGGCCGCGGCCGCCGTCCGCTGCAGGCAAAGGCGGCTTTGCGGTATAGCCGGCCCGGGCCGCCGGGGTTGTCGCCGAACGTGCCGCAGGGAACATGGTGCGCCGCAGAACCAAACACGTCCGGCGCCGGCGCCTCTCTTTGGCGAGCGCAAATTGCCTTTTCGATGGCTGCTGTTCGGCGGACGGTGGAACTCCCTCTCAAATTGAACCTCGTTCCCTGTCGGCGGACAGGCCAACTCCGACAGGGTTTTCAACAAGAAGTGTTGTAACAAGAGGTGTTGCAAAATGAAGAAAATGCTTTGTGCTTTGTTGCCGCTGCTACTGGCAATGACGCCGATAGTTGCGGCGGCGGACAGATGGGTATGGGTTGATGCCGATGATTATGTAAGCTATTTTTTTGACGGGGAAGCAATAAAAAAAGTGAATAGCCGCGATCATCCGCAAAGCTATTCCGTTTGGGTAAAGATTCAATATACAAAGGCTCATGCAAAGGAATTGCTGGGATCGCTCCCCCCGGAAATTGCGAAAAAATACCACAGGCTTTCCTATAGATTGGAACTTTGGCAAATTGACGCGGAAGCTTCTGAATATAGAACGGTCAAATTGACATTGTATAGGGATGGTGACGAGGCTATAGAAAGTCTTTCTGACAATAACGCCAAATGGAAAAATATAGAACCCGGCAGCAGAGCTGAAGCAACAATTAACGCAATACTCGAACATATAGCCAAAACCTGACGCAACAGGGAAGATTGCGGCAACCCATGCCCCCCTCCCACCTGTCATTGTTATGAATCAGTGGCGGCGGCCAGGAATCTGGTTGCCGCAGTGAACGAATCATCCTTTGCTATAGATTCATATTTTCGTTCCCCCTTCCGCTTTAAGGCAGAACGCCTGCCATCCGTGGAGCATCCGGTTTTCGTTGCACTGCTTGTTTGAGGCAAAATGTCTGCCATCCATGGCGCATTCTGCACTCGGCCGTCCGTGGCCCGCAAAAACGGGAGCGAATTGACCGAAGCGGCTATCGTTTCTTGGCGAAGCCGGTCAGCGGGGATTTTGCTGTTTGAGCAGAGCGAATTTAAAATCCCCCCGGCAAGCTTGAAACGGGCCGAATTTTTGCCATCCGTGGCAAATTCGGCATTTGGCCATCCTTGGCCTTCACAGGCTGCGGGAACTGAGCGGGAGGTTTTCAAGCGAGAAAAATACTTTGTGTGATAAAGCGCTGCTACTTAAATAAATGAACTCTGTTAGGACATAGATTCATAGCAATTTGCCATGAACTACGTTCACCGCAGTAAACAAATCTTGTTCGGATATAGTTTCATAGCAATTGGGCATGAACTGCGTTCGCCACGGCAAACGAATTCCTTTCGGCTATGGATTCATAGCAATGGCGACGGAAAAAGGCCGCTTCCCCCTGTCTGCCTTTTGCGCCGCGCCGGGAGGCAAAGCAGCTCACAAATCTTGCCCATGTTTTAGCCGGGCAATAGTATACCCAACCCGCCTTGACTCCCCGCCTTTGTGGACGGCGGCGGAAAGAGCGCGCAGGCTGGATGTTTGCGTAAGGGCGCGGAAAGCGCCGGCCGGCGAACCCGGCGGCGAGCGCGGGAGGAACCGATGCGAGGGACGATAATCAACGCCGCCAGCATAATCGGCGGCGGTATGTTGGGCTTGCTTTTGAAAAGAGGCATCCCGGAAAGCTATCAGCAGACCGTAATGCGGGGAATAGGCCTGGCAATCATTGTTATCGGCGCGCAGATGGCCTTGCAGGGCAACATGCTCATCGTGATCAGCAGTGTGGCCATAGGCGGCCTGGCCGGGGAATTTCTGGCGCTTGACCGGCTGCTGGCGGCGGCCGGCGAGTGGCTGTCGAAAATGATGCCAAACCAGGGCAGCGCGGAAAAGCAGGCGCTGGGAAAAGGCTTTATAACAGCGACTTTGGTATATTGCGTGGGTTCCATGAGCGTTGTCGGCAGCGTACAGGATGGGTTGACAGGCAAAGCCGACATACTTTTGGTCAAAGCCATGCTGGACGGGATAACAGCCGTTTTTTTCGCTTCCGCTTTGGGCGCGGGCGTGCTTTTTTCCGCCTTGCCGGTCTTTTTGTATCAGGGCGCGATAACCGTCATGGCCGGGTTCATGTCCGGTTTTCTGCCGCAGGAAGTAATTGCCGAAATGAGTGCCGCCGGCGGCGTGCTGATCATGGGAATAGCCTTTACCATGCTCGGCGTTTGTGAAATAAAAATAGCCAATCTCCTGCCTGCGCTGTTTTTCGCGGCGATTATCGCGGCGGTTTGCCAATAGCCCAATACTGTTCCCCGGCTAAAAACAAGACTAAGATTTGCGAGGTGTTTTGCCGCCCGGCGCGGCGCAAAACGCAGGCAATGTCCGTCGCAGGGGCGAGGCTTGCGCCATCCAAGGATGGATAAATGCCGGACACGCCATGGACGGCTATTACCTTTTAACATCTGAAGGTTGTCAGCGAACGGCGGGAAAAAGACCGGCGTTTGGTAAACTTTTATGTGTTACAGGGTACTAGTGTCCGGCCTCGCCCGCGTGGCAAACCAGCCGCAAAAATGCTATGTTTTTAGCCGGGGGGCAGTATTGGTTCCCGATTATTGCGACGCAGTATAGGCAAAGGGAAAAACCCTGACATTTAGCGCGGAACCAACCTTCTCCGGCAAGCAGGACTTGCCCAATGGACAGGCAGTCGGAAGGAGCCGACTCTCGCTTAATGAAGTTTCGTTCGGGGACGGCAGCATATTGCTCGCCGCAATGGCCGCGCGGCGGCAAACGCAGCGGCTGCGGGCAAAATAAGCCGTGATTTTTCCGGCGCAGCAACAAGGGCGGGAGCGGCGCTTTGGGACGCCAAAGCCAGAACGTCCGGATTTTCCGGCAAAAACCAAATGGTTGTTTGCGCTTCTTTGAGAAAGGGTTTTAAAAAACCGGCCGCCGCGACATAAGGAGAACTTTATGTATTTGAGCAAACGCAAGGCGGACAGCATCAGGGAAGCCATAAGAGTTTGGGAGGAAAGCGGCGATTTGGATAAAGAAACCGCCGACAGGCTGCGCAAAACCATCCAAACAGCTTCCTTCGACTGGAAACGCCTGGCGGCCTGGGGATTTTATTTTGCCATAGCCTGCTTTGTGATCGCCGCCGCCGCGCTCGTCGCCGCTCCCTGGTTTGTTCTGTTTTTGCAGGAGCTTTTTCTTCACAGCGGCGTTGGCCGGCTTGTCCTGAGCGTGTCCCTTGCCGTATTTCTTTATTTTCAGGCTTTTAAACTGCGGCGGAAAAGGCCGGAACGCGTCTATTTGAACCAGGCGGCGCTTTTTTCGGCCGTCCTGGCGAACGCCTGGGCGGTGGGGGAGACGGGGTGTTTTTTCGGCAAAAGCAACGGCCATTTTTGTTTGTTCTTTCTTTTATCCTGCTTTATTTACGCTTTGATTGGCTATTTTGGTCAGGCCAGGCTGGTCTGGGTTTTCGCGCTGCTTTCCCTCGGCGCCTGGATGGGGGCGGAAACCGGCTATGTTTCGGGCTGGGGCGCTTATTATCTGGGCATGAACTATCCCTTGCGCTTTACCCTTTTCGGCCTGCTGCTGGCGGGGGCGAGCATCCTAATGCGTCATGACGCGCGGTTCGGCTTCTTTTTCTCCGTTACCCTTTCCGTCAGTTTGCTTTACCTTTTTCTTTCCCTCTGGCTATTGTCCATTTTCGGCAACTATGATTACGATGCCTGGCGCGGCGTCAGGCAGATAGAACTTTTTCACTGGTCGCTGCTTTTCGCCGCCGCCGCCGTTTTTTCCTTTCTTTTGGGGCTGTAACTGGACATCCGTATGCTGCGGGGTTATGGCATCGTGTTTTTTGCCGTCAATCTTTACACCAGATTTTTTGAATACTTTTGGGACGCTTTGGACAAAGCGCTGTTTTTTGCCTTGCTGGGCCTTTCCCTTTGGTTTTTGGCCAAAAAATCGGAAACCGTCTGGCTGGAAACAGAAAAGCGCTTCGGCCGGCTGCTGGATAAATACGAGTAACTTCAGGCAGCATAGGCAGGCCCTAAACCCCTTTCGCCGGTAAGGGCATTGGGGCGCGGCCGGCGGGGCGGGTTGCCGGCAGCGGAACACGCCTGGTACCCCGTAACACCTGAAAACTTACCAAACGCCGGTCTTTTTCCCGCCGGGCGGTGCTAAAAAGCCTCGCCGAACCTTTGAAGGCCAGGGACGGCCAAATGCAGAATGCGCCAAGGAAAGCAGGCATTCTGCCGGGGTCGCCTGCATTTTGCGTCTTGCCGGCGAAAAAATCCTCGCCGTTCGCTGACAACTTTTAGGTGTTACAAGGTACTAATTTAGCGATAAAAATTTTAAGAAAGAGGTAATGAAGTAAATAATGGAAGGTTTGTTTAGCATGGCAAGTATATCCGATCTTACCGCTGCGGCGCTGCTTTTAGCCGCAGTTGCGGCGCTGGCCGCCGGATACCTGTTTTTTCTTTTCCGGCGGCTTAGCGCCCGCTATGACGCGCTGATGCGCAACGCCAGCGGAAAGAGCCTGGAAGAGATGGTAGTCGGGCGTTTGGAGCAAGTACAAAAAGTAGAAAACGATATGAGCTTGATAAATAACCGCTGTTGGCAATTGAGCGAGCAGGTAGCCAAATGTATCCAGAGAATCGGGGTAGTGCGCTTTAACGCCTTTGACGGTACCGGCAGCGATTTGAGTTTTGCCATAGCGTTTTTGGACGAAAAAAACGACGGAGTGGTTTTTTCCAGCATCTACGGCCGCAATGAAGGCCGATGCTATGCCAAGCCGATCAAGCACGGCCAATCAACCTATGCCTTGTCCGATGAAGAAAAGAAGGCGATCGAATTGTGTAAAAAAAATTAGCGAATTAAAAGGATTTATAAGATTTTTGGCGAAGACAACAAAATAGTGAGTTTTTGTGACGGTAGGAAGCGTAAAGCATTGTTTGCCGCTGTACCGGCTCGCCCTGATTCCTTTGCCGCGATTATAGGCGACGGGAAGCAAGGAGCGGTTGAGTATAATGACAAAGTATAATGGAAAATCCGCTGAAAAGCAGGTGCTGAACGCTGCTGCGAACCTTCCCTGATCTAAGTGCGGGTCTAATGCGGCGCGGAATGAAGTATTGTTCGCTTGGCGAAAAGCAGGAAAGAGTATACGGAAGGTATTCCCAAGGGGAATCATGACTGACAGGACAGAGTTTATCCCGAAAAATCTGAAAAAGTTTTTTTGCGCTGCTGATACTTAACGAAATGATAATTGCGGCAGACAAAGGTGAAATTAAAGTGACAGATAAGCAGCGAAAGAAATTGGACAAGCGTGTATATACTTTCATGTTCATTCCGCACCGGGGCGTGAAGACCCGGAGTTTTAGCCTGCCGATAGTGACGATAAAGCGTATCGGCCTGGCTTTTTTTTGTGCGCTTTTGATCTTCGGGGGAGTGCAGTTCAAGCATATGCTGACGGTTTGGCAGGCGCAGGCAGAACAGGAGGAACTGACGCAACTGCGTGCGAACAAGGAGAGCCAGGAGGAAAAGGTCAGCAATCTCGCCCGCCTGACGCAGGAAATGCAGGAAGAGATGCAAAAAGTAACCCAGTTGGAAGGAGAAGTGCGCCGTTCTTTGGGCGCGGAAGGCGCCGCCAATGTTTCCCGTTCCGCCGCCGGACGCGGAGGATTACGGCAAGCGCAGTTCATGGCGGCGATTGATTATACCGATGTGGATGAACTTACCCGGAGGGTAAGGGAAATAAATGATTTTGCCCGGCAAAAACAGGCGTCGCTCGCCGAATTGGACGCCAAGCTGAAAGAGCGCAACGCCAGGAGAGCGGCTACTCCTTCCATCTGGCCGGCCTACGGCGAGATAACGTCAAGGTTTGGCCTGAGGAATTCGCCGAGCGGCATGGGCAGCAGCATGCACAAAGGACTTGACATCGCCGGCCGGTACGGTTCACCGGTTGTGGCGACCGCGGACGGCGTGGTGGAAATAGCCTCCTATTATTACGGATACGGCCTTTATGTGCAGATCAATCACGGGTACGGTTTGCAGACGGCTTACGGGCATAATTCCGCCTTGGCGGTCAATGTGGGCGAAAAGGTCAAAAAAGGGCAGATTATCGCTTATATGGGCAATTCCGGCGTAAGCACCGGCACTCACCTGCATTATGAAGTAATCAGAAACGGCGTTCAAGTGGATCCCGCTAATTTTCTCTGACCGGAAAAATGAATTTCCCCGGCGGAGGGTACGCTTGTTTTACAAACAGAAAGCGCGGCCTTTTGCCGGCTTTAGCCGTGGGTAGTTGTCAAGAGATTCCTGTTAAAAGAGACTTCATTCAGCGCCAGAACCGGCTTTTGCTGAATGTTGGCTGGATTGATGAGTTGGTTCAGTGATAAAAAGTTTGTCGGGAGGTGCGTCAATGTTCGGTGCAAACAAAAAACCGGTTGCCAATACTTCTGTCAGTTCTGTTGCTAATGTGGAAACATTGATCGGAAAGACTACGTCGTTGAACGGCGTTTTGGACTCTGACGGTTCGGTGCGGGTGGAAGGCATGTTCGAGGGGCAGATCACCGCCAAAGGTGATATTTTTGTCGGCCCTGACAGCCGGATCAAAGCGGAGATCAACGGCCGCAATGTAACCATTTCCGGCACGGTCGTCGGCAATGTGAGCGTAACCGAAAAATTGGAATTGCTCGCGGGCGCTACTTTAAACGGCGATATAAAAGTGAAAAAACTGGTGATAGAAGAAGGCGCTGTTTTTAAAGGTATAAGCGAAACGAAA
>JAISPA010000098.1 GCA_031275255.1 Acidaminococcales bacterium
CTGCAGGAAGCGGTGGACGCGCTCATTGACAACGGCCGGCGCGGCCGGCCGGTAACAGGGCCGGGCAACCGCCCTCTAAAATCGCTCTCCGACATGCTGAAAGGCAAACAGGGGCGTTTCCGCCAGAACCTTTTGGGCAAACGCGTCGACTATTCCGGCCGTTCGGTCATCGTCGTCGGGCCGGAACTGAAAATGCACCAATGCGGCCTGCCCAAAGAAATGGCGCTGGAATTGTTCAAACCCTTTGTCATGAAACGCCTGGTAAACGGCGGGCAGGCGCATAACATAAAAAGCGCCAAGCGCATGGTGGAAAAGGCCCGCTCGGAAGTATGGGACGTTCTGGAAGACGTGATCAAAGAACATCCGGTGCTTTTAAACCGTGCCCCTACCCTGCACCGGCTGGGTATACAGGCGTTTGAGCCCGTACTGTCGGAAGGACGCGCTATCAAGATACATCCTTTGGTCTGCACCGCCTACAACGCCGACTTTGACGGGGACCAAATGGCCGTACACGTGCCGCTGTCGGTAGAGTCCCAGGCGGAAGCCCGCATCTTAATGCTTTCGTCGCACAACATCCTCGCGCCCAAGGACGGAAAGCCGGTGGCCGTACCTACGCAGGACATGGTGCTTGGCTCGTATTACCTGACAATAAGAAAAGAAGGCGCAAAAGGAGCAGGCAGTTTCTACAGCAGCGTCAACGAAGCTTTGCTGGCTCATTTCAACAGCTTGGTGGATATACACGCTCCCGTTAAAATACGTTTTGCCAACAGCTACATCAACGATCAGCTGCCGGAAAAAGATTGCACGATTGTCGAAACCACCGTCGGGAACGCCATATTCAACGAGGCTTTGCCGCGCGATATGCGTTATTTTTACCAGGACGGCGGCCAATGGCATTTGGAAAAACTCATCGACAAAAAAGAACTCGGCCGGCTGGTCGCGAAAGCGCATAAACTGTACGGCAACACCCAAACCGCGCGGATACTTGACGATATTAAAAGCATGGGCTATCACAACGCCTGCGTCGCCGGCATAACCATCGCCGTGTCCGATATAAAAGTGCCGGAGCGCAAAAAAGAGATACTCGACGAGGCGGAGCATGAGGTGGACAGAACGGAGCTGGCTTTCCGGCGCGGCCTTTTGTCTGAGGAAGAACGCTACCGCAAAGTGATCAAACTCTGGGGCGACGCCACCGAAGAAGTAACCAAGGAATTGATGGCCAGTACGCTGGACGCTTTCAACCCTATATACATGATGGCCAATTCCGGCGCCCGCGGCAATATTCAACAGATACGGCAATTAGCCGGTATGCGCGGACTGATGGCCGATCCTTCGGGGCGGATCATCGACTGGCCGATCAAAGCTAATTTCCGCGAGGGCCTGACCGTGCTGGAATACTTTATATCAACGCACGGCGCGCGCAAAGGGCTTGCCGACACGGCGCTCAGAACAGCCGACTCCGGCTATCTGACCAGGCGTCTGGTGGACGTCGCGCAGGATGTCATTGTGCGCGAGGACGACTGCGATGTGTTTGCCGTCAACCTCAATAAGGAACGGCAGAATGTACGGCGCGCCGTTACCGGACACTCTGTCAGGAAACTCGAGGAAATACTGACAGGGCGTTACTTGGCGGGCGACGTGACGGACGCGAACAGCGGGCAGATACTGGCGCAGACGGACACCATTATCGACGGCAAACTCTTTAATCTCTTCAACGACAGCGCCGTTTATGAACTTTTCCTGCGGCCGGTCTACGAAGGCGATCCGGAAGAGACTATAATTTTCAATCTGTCTGCTACCGAGGCCGAAAACGCCGTCATTGCCAACCTGTCGCATGAAGTACTGGGCTACGGGGCGTTTGAGGATATAACCGACGATAACGGCCTCCTACTCGCGGAAAAGGGGCAGGAACTCACCGGCGAACTGCTGCGGGAAATCGTAAAAAATCGGGTCAGGGAATTTAAAGTAAAGCGCAACGAAATAGAAGGCATAGAAGTAGAGGCCATTACCGAGGGCAAAGACGACCGGGCTGTCATCGAGCCCTTGCGTGACCGCATAGTCGGGCGCACCCTGGCTGAAGACATCAAAGATCCGCACACAGGCGAAGTGCTTTATCCGATAAACGAAATGATTACCGAAGACGCCGCAGACGAAATAATCAAGCTCAAAAAGACGGTATTTATCCGTTCCGTGCTTAACTGCCGTGCCAAATACGGCGTATGCCGCAAATGTTACGGCAAAAACCTGGCTACCGGCGCGCTTGTAGACGTCGGCGAAGCGGTCGGCATAATCGCCGCCCAATCCATCGGTGAACCCGGCACCCAGCTTACCATGAGGACCTTCCATACCGGCGGCGTGGCGGGCGACGATATTACCCTGGGTCTGCCGAGGGTAGAAGAACTTTTTGAGGCCAGAAAACCCAAACGGCCGGGAGTTATTTCCGAACACGCCGGAAAAGTCGCGCTCGGTGAAAATAAGGGCGTACGCAAAGTCATCATAACCACCGAGAGCAAGGAAGAAATACCCTACAACATCCCTTACGGCGCTAAAATCAACGTAAGTGAAGGGCAGGAAGTAAACGTAGGGGCAAGGCTTACCGAAGGATCGCTCAACCCGCACGACATATTGCGCATCAGCGGCGTACGCGCCACGCAGCGCTATCTTGCGCGCGAAGTGCAAAAAGTCTATAAATCTCAGGGCGTCGAAATAAACGACCGGCATATTGAAGTAATGATCCGTCAGATGATGCGCAAGGTGCGGGTCGAAGAAACGGGCGACACGACCATGCTGCCCGGGGAATATATCGACGCCAATGAATTCAAGGAAAACAACCGCAAGGCTATGGAAGAGAGGCTTGCCCCGGCTGAAGGAAAACCGGTGCTGCTTGGCATTACCAAGGCGTCTTTGGCCACCGATTCTTTCCTGTCGGCGGCGTCTTTCCAGGAAACCACCCGCGTCCTTACCGACGCCGCGATCAAAGGCAAAATAGACCCTCTGCTCGGCCTGAAAGAAAATGTCATCATCGGAAAACTTGTCCCGGCGGGCACGGGCATGAGCCGGTACCGGAACATAAAAATAAAACGCACAGATTAAGCGATCTTTCATTTGGCGACGAATACGGCCCGCGCTTTGATCCGCGAGCGTGTTTGCGCCGGACTGCACCGCCCGGAACTAGCTTTTGCCTTATTTGAAAAACGCGTCCGCCCTTGCCGGCGGACGCGGCGCTTTATAGCGCGAGCGGCCGGGGACGTCTTTTTGTCTGCGGCCGCCGGAATTTTTACGATTGCCGTAAATTTACGATTTTATTAATTGATGTTCGATATGATATATAATATAATATAGATAAATACATCATAATATATGTTGTTATTGTTAAAATCGGGAGGCGACACAAGCGTGCCGGTAGAAGAAGACTATACTAAGCAGCCGGAAAGCGCGACAACTATACTTTCGGAAACAAAACGATTGTTAGACGAACTAAGTGCGCATGTCAGTATACAGCTTGAAAAACATCCGGCCGGAAAACCTTTCAGCGACAGCATAGCCGAACAGGAGGAAATGTTTTACCGAACCGATATGTGGCCGCTTTTATCCAAGATAAAAGCGGCGGCCAACGATAATTACTCTTTATACAAAGAGGCCAGTGAAATACACGCCGAAGCGATGTTTTGCCTGGGCGAACTTTATATGCGTACCGAAGGGTTTGGACGTGCGGTCGGCATATACAGCACGGCCTTTAGTTTGACGGACGGCCGTTCGGTTGTTGCCATGAAATGCAGTAAGGCTCTGGAAGCGGCGCGCCTGGCTTATGAACAGGCAAATATCAAGAAAAAAGCAGCCGATGCTCCGCCCACACCGGAGGTGAAACACGCTCATTCTTTTTTTGACATAATAAAATGGGTATTTTTAGGGTTCTTTTTTGTGCTTTTTTGTATATGGGGCGCGGTTTTGCTTTTAGATGTCTTTTTCGAGCATTAGCCAGCTGCGCGCTGACTAAATATAAAGAAAGGCGTCTGTGATTTATGGACAATGTTTTTGACGAAATAATAGAACGCGGGAATACCGACAGCTTAAAATACGATTTCGCCGTGCGCCGGGGAAAACCGGCTGACGTTTTGCCTTTATGGGTGGCCGATATGGATTTTCGCGCGCCCGCCTGTGTGCAGGATGCGCTTGCGGCGCGGGCGCGGCACGGGATATTCGGCTACTCGGACAGCCGCGAGGATTATTATTTTGTTTTGCGGGAATGGTTCAAGCGCCGCCACGGCTGGGCTATAAAAGAAGATTGGCTGGTCAAAAGCCCTGGCGTTGTATTCGCCCTGTACAACTTGATCCAGGCGCTTACGCGGGCGGGGGAAGCCGTAATAATTCAGCAGCCGGTGTATTACCCTTTTGCCGATGCGGTAAATGACACCGGGCGGGTTTTGACGGTAAACCGGCTGGTGTATAAAAACGGCGAGTATAGCATTGATTTTGATGATTTTGAAGATAAGATCAGCAAAAACAGGGTCAGGCTTTTTATCGCCTGCAATCCGCATAATCCCGTGGGACGCGTTTGGCGGCGGGAGGAATTGGACCTTCTCGGCCGGATTTGCTTAAAACACGGGGTAATCGTGATCTCGGACGAAGTGCATCAGGATTTTATCTACGCCGGAAACAGGCATTTGGTTTTTGCGGATATAAACCCGGAATTTCCTGACAATACCGTTACCTGCACCGCGCCGAGCAAGACTTTTAATCTGGCCGGACTCAAAGCGTCCAATATCTTTATCGCCAACAAAACGCTCCGGGATAAATTCCGCAAGCAACTGACAAGCACGGGCTACGGCGAGCCGAACGTCATGGGCCTTACCGCCTGCAAAGCGGCCTGCCGTGAAGGCGATGTCTGGCTGGACAACCTTTTGGCGTATCTTGCCGAAAATATTGCCTTTGTCCGGGAGTTTGTACGGGAGCGCCTGCCTGGCGTCAGCATGGTTGAGCCGGAAGGAACGTATCTGATTTGGCTGGACTTTAACGCCCTCGGCCTCGGCGCGCGGGAATTGGATGAAATCATTCTCAGCCGGGCCAAACTCTGGCTGGATGCGGGTACTATGTTCGGCGCGGGCGGAGAAGGTTTTCAGAGAATAAACATAGCCTGTCCGCGCGCAATTTTGCGCGAAGCCTTTGCACGTTTGCAACGGACGCTGGCCGAGAAGGGAATTGCCGGGAAAATATTATGACTGACAAAGAACATCTGGCGGCCTTGAATGATTGGCCGTATCTGGCCAGCCTGCCCCGTGAACTGGCGGGGTTTTCCCTGTCGGCCGGGCCGCGTGAGAATAACGGCAATATAGACATTTTCAGCTATGAAAACGCCGCCTTGCGCAAAAAATTGCGCTGTTTTTACAACCGCGCGACGCGCGATTACATGCTGCGCTATATTTTCGGCCTGAACGAATATAATAACAGCAAATATATAACGCCCGATCTGAACCTTTTTACCGCGCTTTTGCGTGAGGGCCTGACATTCGCGGCGGCGGAGCTGGCTGCTTTCAGCCGCGCCAAAGATTATTCCTCGCTTAAGAACAAGGGGATACCGGCCTGGGCATATCAAGGCGCGCTGCCCGACGCCTGCTGCGGATTTGAGCTATACATCAGGCCGGACGCGCCGGCGCCTTTCATCAACGGTTCCTTTATCGTGGCGGATTACAGCGACTTTGCCGGCGGTCATCAATTCGTCCTTTATTACAACGAACTGCGCGATGAATTTTTCGCCGAAAAAAAACGCGCGGGCAGCGTCGAAACGACCGCTTTTTTCGACGCACGCACGCTGAAAGAACTGGATAAGAAATTGCGGGAGTATCTTCCCGGCTATTTGGAGGATTTCCGGCGGCAAATAATAGGCTTAACGGCAACGGCTTAACGACTCCCCGCCCTGCGGACGGCGCGATACACGCTGCTTTTGACTGCTAAGACCTGCCCCGATTTTGCCGCCGCCGGCCCCAAATATGCGGTAAATTTATAGGCTTTCCTCGCACGATACTGGAAAATCAGCGGCTTTGCTGATAGAATAATGATAAGACTGATAAAACCGGGTGATTGTATGGACAAACAACGCGTCGTTGTCAATATTTTCAACGAACAGTATGCGCTGAAAACCGATCTTTCCGAGGAAAAAGTACAAAAACTGGCCGAATACGTGGACAGCCGCATGCGGCGAATCGCCAGCATGCAGCCGGCGATTTCCGCCGCCGGCCTGCGGGTTGCAGTGCTGGCGGCGCTGGAATTGGCGGATGAAGTGTTAAACGGCAAAGAAGCCTACGAAGATTTGCTGTCGGCTGTCAAAGAAGAACTGTCGTGAGCAGTACCCGGACCGGTAATTATGTCTTTACCGGAAGCGCCGTCCCCTTTTGCTTTTTAGCTGCGGGGATATAAGGCGTTCCTTGAAATCAACCGCCACCGCCTAAAGGCGGGGGGCTTACGGATGGAAACAAATGACAAGGCCAAAAATAGAACTTATGTCGCCCGCCGGCAATAAGGACGCGCTGCGGGCAGCGGTGAAAGCCGGCGCGGACGCGGTTTATCTGGGCGGGCGCCGTTTCGGCGCCCGCCAATTCGCCGGCAATTTCGCTCCGGACGAATTGAAAGCCGCTGTAGAATTCGCGCATCTGCGCGGGGTACGCATTTACGTAACGGTCAATATCCTGACGGCCGACAGCGAAATGCCGGAACTGGCGGATTATCTGGTCTTTCTTTACAACGTGGGCGTGGACGCCGTTATTGTGCAGGACTTGGGCGCGGCGGCGCTCGCGCGCGCGGTTACGCCGGACATGCCGCTCTTTGCCAGCACGCAGATGACCGTAACCGATCTCAGCGGCGCGGCGTTCGTGCGCCGGCATGGCTTTTCGCGGGTGGTGCTGGCGCGCGAGAGTTCGCTCGCGGACATCCGTGCTATCTGCGCCGCCGCCGGCTGCGAAGTCGAAGTCTTTATTCACGGCGCGCTTTGCGTAAGTTATTCCGGGCAATGCCTCATGAGCAGCCTCATCGGAGGACGCAGCGGCAACCGCGGCCAATGCGCGCAGCCTTGCCGCCTGCCTTATATCATGACGGACGCAGACAGTAAAGCGGCGCTGCCGGAAGGCGTCGCCGGTCGGTATCTCTTGAGTCCCAGGGACCTTAACGCGATAGACCTTATTCCCGACCTTATCGGCGCGGGCGTTTCTTCCCTGAAAATCGAAGGGCGTATGAAGCGCCCGGAATATGTGGCGGTAACAACCGAAATCTACCGGCGCGCCATCGACGGCTATTACGCCGGCGCTTTTCATGTGCCGGAAAAAGACCGGCGGGATTTGCGGCAGATTTTCAACCGCGGCTTTACCACGGCTTATCTGACCGGCAGGCCGGGACGGGAACTTTTGAGTGACCGCCGCCCCAACAACCGGGGCGTACCGATAGGAAGGGTAACCGCCGCCGCGCGGGGAAACCCTTACATTGAGTTAAAATTGGAAGAAGACTTGAACGCGGGCGATGAAATCGAAATTTGGGTAAGCGCAGGCGGCCGGGCGGCCGGCACGGTGGAAGAACTTGCGGTGGGCGGACAGGCGGCCGCCGGCGCCCGGCGCGGCGAGGTGGCGCGCATCGCTTTCCCTCATGCCGTAAAGGTAAACGACCGGGTGTTCCGTACCTTCGATCAACAACTTATGAGCCGCGTGCGCGGTTTTTTTACTGCGGCGGATGCCTTTTCCCTGCCGGTCGCGGCTGTTGTGCGCGCCGCCCCCGGCGAGCCGTTTACCGTTACTTATAGTGACGCGGCGGGCAACAGCGGAGCGGCCGCCACTTCTTTCCGCGCCGAGCCGCCGCGCAGCCGTCCCCTGACCGCCGAAAGCGTTAAAAAGCAGATCGGACGGCTGGGCGGAACGGATTTTTATTTAGAAAAATTGGATTTAAACCTGACCGGCGACCTGATGGTCCCGCTCAGTGAAATAAACGATGCCCGGCGGCGGGCAATCGCGGCTCTGCGGCAAACCCGGCTGGACGCCTTTTTGCGCCGGGAAGAAATATCGACGCCCGGCGATGCGATGCTTGCGGAAAGGCCCCGGCAACCCGCCGGCAAACCGCTTCTCAGCGTCCACGCCGGCGAGTTCAACCAGCTTTGCGCCGCCCTGGAAGGCGGTGCGGATATAATCATATACGGCGACTGCTACAACCGCCGGCCGGCCGGCGCGGACGAATACCGGCAGGCGGCGCGGATCGTCCGGAAAACCGGCAAAGAGATCTGGTTTGCCGCGCCGCGCCTCACCCTGGAAAGCGACAAAAACTCCCTGTGCGGCCTGATTGAACTTTTTAAAGAAATTGGCGGCGGCGTACTCGTCTCTTCCCTTGCGGCTTATGCCGCCGCGCGCGGAAGCGGGCTGCCGGTCTGGATAAACTGCCAGCTCAACGCCTTTAACGCCCTGACGCTTGAATTTTGGCGCAATGAGGGGGCGGCCGGCGTAACCCTTTCGCAGGAGCTTACCCTGCCGCAGGTGGAAGAGATGGCGCGCAAAGGTATATTGCCCATAGAGTGCATGGCCGACGGGCGCGCGGAATTGATGATAAGCGAGTACTGCGCCGCCGGCGTCTGGCTGGACGGCGGCGGGGAAAAATCCGGCGGCCGGCCTTGCGTTGAAAAGCAATATTTTCTCCAAGACCGTTTCGGCGAACAATTTCCGATCGTTACCGATCAACTGGGGCGCATGCGTATTCTGAACGCCAAGGAGCTTTGCCTGCTCGAACAGGCGGCGCGCCTGTCCGCCGCGCCGGTAGAACGGCTGCGCATCGACGCCCGTTATCTCCCGGCGCAGGAGGTCAGGCGGCGGGTGGCGGATTACCGGCAGGCGATCGACGGCAAAAGCGATTTCGCGGCGCGGGCGGGAACAACGCGCGGCCATTACTTCCGGGGAGTTATCGAACAATCAAAAATACACGTCTGACTTCGAGAAAAACAGTTACAATCTGAAACAATAGACCGCAAACCACGTGAAAATAAAACGCAGCCGACGTTTTTTCACTAAGCAGAGACTATTATAAAGCAGAAGACGTGGTGAAACGAAAAAATCATGTTCTCATTATATTGATAGCACTTGTTATACGTGTTAGAATGTAAAAAAAGGCCGCAAAATGCCAGACAAAGAAGCGGACAAGACGGTGTAAAGCGACGGCCGGCTTTCAT
>JAISPA010000215.1 GCA_031275255.1 Acidaminococcales bacterium
CTTGTCGGTAGTATCAATGCTGACCGTTTTGTCTATGGCGAACCCCCGGTCGGTGCCGGAAAAGCCTAATGACAACATGCCCGATTCGTGGGTTATGGAGTATCGGGGCGGGGCGGGAACCTCGAACCCCGCCGAAGCCTCTGGAGGCAAAAAACAATATACGTGTATCATCTAATTTCCCCCTCTGTGAGTGCGTTGATGTAGTCCAGCACGCCGCCAAAAAGTATTTTCCTGACCTTGCACATCATCTCTTTGCCCGGGCTTTCCGCCAGGAAAGGGCATTGTCCACGGCAGTAGATGAATATTTCGCACTTTTCACAGCGTTTTAAGAGTTTTACGGCCTTTTCCCAAGCCGCTTCAATTTTCTCGTCAATGTCTTTGTCTGTAACATGACCGATGGACGCGCCAAAATTCTGACAGAAAATTACCCTGCCGGCCACATCCACCGTAAGCCGCTCCGTAAGCTGGCCGCAGGCGAAAGATGTACGGCTTTTGTTCCCGCTTAATGCAGCGTTTAAAACGCCTAAAGCAAAGCTCATGACAAACCAGCTTACCCTATCCGCCTTGCCCGTTTTACCTGCTTTGTAAGCCTCCACAGCTTCCGCGACAAGCCTTTGCATAGTTGATTTAAAGGCAGGCAGGTCAAAGGCGTATAAGTCGGGCGGCATGACCGGATCGGGCATAAGGATTTCTATCCCGGTTTCTACGTCTTTGCCGAACTTACTCTCGCACCAGTCCCAAAAGGCATATAAATCCTGGTTGTGGGCGCTCAAAACTCCGTTGATGGCCTTGTGTTCCAGCCGCCGAAAAAGGGCAAGCAGCCTTTCATCCGTCAAGACATTGCTTGTGCGGGTTTGGTCGGTGTGCGGCCCGTCGTTGGAAATGTACGCGACTACGCAGTTTTGGTTGAAATAGTCCACTATTTCTTCCGTCAGGAGACTCCCGTTAGTGTTTATGAACCAGCGGATTTTGTCTTTATGCGCGGATAAAGCGGATATAAGCTGTTTTATCGCGTCCATGTATAGCAGCGGCTCGCCGCCGAACGGCCTTACGGTCAAAGGTTCAGGCGCTTTAGCGGCCATATCGGCCAGAAAGGAAAACACTTCCGGGGAAATGTAAATAGGTGCGCTCGCGGGCGCGGGGCGTTTGCCGCCCTTTCTCTGGCAGCAGTAGGCGCAGGAATAGTTGCAGTTGTCGCCGAGCTTAACGAATACCTGGTGAATATTTTCCAGCATTTATATCACCTACCCGCATGTGCCGCTGCACGTGCAGTTGCAGTTGACCGCAGTTGTGGTGTGGCCGTGGATTTTATTCACCATTTCCTGCAAAAGATTTTGCAGCGTCCTTGTCCCCGCCGTCAAACCGGTCGTTACATTGAGGGCTGTACCTGCGCCGTAGCTGGTTGACATGCTCGCCTGCGTGCTGGCCGTGGTGATGACGTTACTGGTTAAGGTTATGCCGCCGCCTGCCGAATCCGGCGGCTTAACGGTTATGGGTATGGTAAGGTTGCCCGAGCCGTCGAAGCTGGGCGGGGTTGGCGTTGATACGTCCAGCGACGTCCCCGTGCTGGTTATGGAAACCGTTCGCGCGGTTTCGAGTTTGGCCGCGGCCGCGGCCTTGCCGGCAGCGTTGCCGGTGCCACCCTGAGCAACGGGGATGACGTCGGTTTTTTTGAAATAGCCGCCCAAAAGGGTTATAAGGTCGTCCTGATCCTCAATGTCGCCGGCGATACTGCCCCAGGCGGTCAACCCGCCGATATGGTCCCACGCCTCCCCGTCCCAGGCATAGTTGGCGCCGCTGTCCAAAACGTCATAGACGTCGCCGACGGACGCGCCTGCCGGCAGGTCGGCGAAGGCGTCAACGCTTCCCTTGAAGTGGTAGACGGCGGCGATTTTCGCGTCTATCTCCTGTGCGGTGTAATACTTCGCGAACTCGCCGTCCATAATGCCTTTTGTATAGTAGTTGTCAAAGTTCGCCTCAATTCCGGCCAGGGCCAAAGCCAGGGTTTTATCCCCGTAGGCGATGTTGCCGGGGTTGATGTCGATATTTCCCTGCGCGTCCGGCAAGGCGCCGTTGACCGAAAGCGCCGCCCCTTGGGCCCAGGCGCCGTCTTTTCTCCCGTAAAACCTGCCGTCCTTCGGCGCTTCCGGCAAGCCGCTTATGACCGGGGCCGGCTTTAGCGCGGCCGTTACCCGTCCCTGCGGCTTCAAAGTCCCCTGCAACTTACGCATCGGCCACTACCTCCACAATTTCAAAGATGGACGGCCAGACTATATACTGCCAGTCGCCGCCGCTTATCACCCGTATGTCGTAAAAGTACGTCCCCGGTGGCACGCCGTCAAAAGCCGCATGGGGGATTATGAAGGTGATGGCGGTGTCCCCGGCGCTGACGTTGAAGTCCTCCCCGCTGTCGAGGCGGATGAGGGTTTCGCTGTCGCCGGGGTTTCGCTTCACGGCGAAGGTTATCTCGTCGCCTTCCTCTATCTCCCCGTCAAGTTCCGCCATGATGGGGGCGGTCTCGCCCCTGGATATGCGGATGCGGTTGTTTTTGATTTCGAGCATTACAGCGCCCCCAGTTCAAAGATTTTGTACCAGCCGGCAAAGCCGGGAGAGTCAGGGTTTGACGCCCACCCGCCGCCTTTGGCGCCCCCGGCGACGTTTATCTCCCCGTCAAGCCTTACGACGTGTCCGGCCAGCGTTACCGTGCCGCCCCCGCCGCCGCCGAGCTCTGGCCCGCCCAGGCCATTCTTTGTGTCGCCGCCTCCCCCGCCGCCGTTGCTCGGCTGTCCGTTGTAAAGCTGCACGATTTCGTCCAAGCCGTCTCCGACCACAAGCATTGTGACGCCCGGAACCAGCCCATTCCCCCCCTTGCCCTTGCCGCTTAGCGTGCCGGCGACGATTACCGCGCCCTGGGAAAGGATTCTGAGGACAAGCCCCGCCGTGCCGACGTTGGCGGTAACGCCGTAAGGGATGATCAGCGACTTGCATTGCACAAGACCGTCCAGCGTCTGGCCGTTGGCGCAGACGATATGCCCGTCCGAGCCGTCGCCCCAGTCGGTCATCCAGGCGGGGAAGCGCGGGCCTTTGACGCTGGCAAGTCCCCCTTCCCCCTGGTAGCCTATTTCCATGAGTTTTCCCGCGTCGGCGGCGTTGAACTCAATGAGGCCGGTATTCCAGGCGGGGTCGCCGTCCGCGCCGGTGGAGTAGTCCGGGCGAAACTCCCCCGCCGCCGGGGTGGCCGCGACTTCCGTGAAGGCGGCTGTCTCGCCGCCGTCCTGATCGATGTTTTTCACCGTCAGGGTAGACGGGTCGCCCCGGTTCGGCACTTCGTTCAGGCGTATATAGTAAGGGCTGGCAAAGGGAATCAAATGCCTTTCCGTGATGTTAACCCATTGCGGGGCGTCGGAGAAGGGGTTATATCGGTAATCTGATGGCATTATTTTCACTCCTTCAATTGCTGGTTGCTGGCCTGCTGCAGCAGTTCGTTGTTTCTCGCTTCGCGCTCGATATTTGATAGATAGGCTTCAATTTCAAAAGGCTGTTCGCCCAATTCCATATCGCATACTATGCCCTTGTTGGATTCGATTGTATACTTTATTTTGCTGATAGGATAAGTTTTCATTTCGCCATCCTTGTTGGTGATGGCCGCTTGCCCATCGGTGGAAAGTTTGCGTACCCAGAAAACGCCGTCCGGCTTAGGGTACGTAAGCAGCAAGCCCTTGACTTTGGCGGATGGAATAGCGTCTTTGTACCGCCGGATTTCCGACTGACCCCAGCGCTCGGCGTCGTCGGCGCTGTAGGCGGATGGCAGCGTCCACACTTCTTCCCGCCTGCCGTACAGGCTTTGGCTTTGTGCGTCCTCAACCACGCAAAGCCACTGCTCGCCGGTTTCATCGTCCATTTTTGCGCCCTTTACCCGCGCCCAGTTGACAATTTTGTCGGCGTCTACCTTCGGCGTGTACTCATTGACATGATGGCCGACCCAGAACCGCGCTTCTTCGTTTATTTCGTCCACGCGGGGCTTAAAGTAAAATTCCCGGTATTCGTCCACGCCGAAAACCCAGTCAACGGCAAATTCCGACAACTGTTTAAGGCACTCCTGCACGTTTACGCCATCAAAATTTATGTCCGTTATTTCATAGTCCGTGGGATATATTTTCGAGACGTTGACTATAACCCCTAAGTCTTCCGCCTGGCGGCAGATGTCCTTGACGATTTCGGATATTTCCGTGTTTTGGTAACGCTGAAAAATCAGGCGTTTTGCCAGAATATTGTAAAAGCCGTGGCACTCTATCTCATAGCTTGTTTCGGTGCCGCCGGTGTCCGGGCGGTTTAAAACGTAGCCAGACCACCAGGGGCGGTAGTCGCCGAAAAGATGTATATCAAGCCTTTGACCATAACGTATTTCATCGAAAGTGGGGAAACGGGAAAATTTAAACTTGGCCGATCCGCAACCGGTTTCGGTAAGTTCAAAAGTTATTTGCGTGAAGCTCTGTTCTTCCGTATCGTTGCCGAAAATGGCGCTTTTAGTGCCGTCCTTGTTGTAGGCTATGACCTGCACGGTGTCCGGCAGGTACTTTATGATATTGTCTGTCCTTTGCCCGTTCCGAGTCGGCTGCGCCCAGATAAAAACCCCGCCGTGGCGGAGGCCAAACCTTAGATTCATATCAGCCACCTCGCGGTGAACGCGATTTCAATCTCCCCCGCCGCGCTGGTAACTTCATAGCGGTTCAGTCCGGGCAAAGCCGTTAAAAACTGGCCGGAAAAAGTATTGATAGCATTAAACGTCCCGCGCCTTACCGTGCCTTCTTTGGTGTCCGCCGTGAGGGCGGCGGGGTTGGTCAAGAGGCTGTCGCGAATCCGGCAGGAGCGCCCCGTTTCTACGTGATGAATTGTTGCGTCATTCATGGACACGGCAGGGCGCAGGGTTATGGCCAGCGGGGTATCTATGCTGCCGGGGTTATATAACTGCACGGCGTTGGCCGTGTCGCTCAAACTGACAGTTGTTTTGGCCGGTTGAGCGGCGTAGCGGAAAGGGTCAGCCAGAAGCAGCGTTACGGTGATTTCGGAAAAGCGTTGTTTGAAGCTCTTAATGAACTTATGTTTTGTTTTCATCATTCCGGCGACATTGTAAGCGCGGCTTAGCCGCCCGGCAACAAGCATATAGTCCTGCTGCTGAAACTTGCCGATGATTTCATTTGCCAATTTGTCATGTTCCGCCGCCGTTTCCGCTTTCACGTGCAGTTTTATATCGAGGTTGCGGCTTTTTATGTGCTTGTCCCCGGATACTGTCGCGCCATGAGAAAAAGCCCGTTCTTCGGCTTTCAGACGGTATTCAATATCTCCTGCGCCGTCAATGCCCCAAGGTACAGGCAGAAAATATGAAATGCCGTTTTTTTGGATGGTCAAACGGTCGTTTGTGGGTTCCCTTTGCGGTATCTCTATCATCTCGCGCCTCGCAATCCGGCGTATATGGCGGCGTTGAGTTCGTCGCGGTATACTTCGGCGTCGCGCTCTGTCCGAATGTCGCCGTACTGGTTATAGGTGATGGTCGCGCCGCCCGCGCCGTCGCTGATATAGTCGTCCAAAACACCCTTGTACAGGGGGATGACGGCCTCGTTGTATTTACCTTCGCCAATCATGGCGATTGTCGGGTTGCGGACAATGCCACCGGATGCCAATCCGTTTGGATCTGCCCTTTCGTTCCCCGCCAAAGAGGTTGACGCGCCCAGGGCAACCGCGCCGGCGACCCCCGTAGCTTGCAGCCCCGTTGCAATACCAGCCGCGCCGGGGTTGTACACAAGCACATTCCAGGCAAGCGCGGACGCCGCCGGCATAATAGCCGCGATTTGCGCCTTTTGCATGGCCATGCCCTGTTTGGCCAGCAATTTGCCGAATACAGCGGCCATAGCCTGACTTGCCATCATTTGCAGAAACATTTTCGCGATGTCTTTGCCGATTTTTTGCAGCGCCTTGCTGAAACTCTCCCCGCCCATGACCGCTTCGGCAAAGGCGTCTGACACGCCGGATTTCAGCATTTTCATTGCTTCAAGCTGGTAGACCAAAAAAGATTGCTCCGCTTCCATGCGCCAATCATACAGCTGCTGCATAAGGGCTTGCCGCTCGGTTAAAGCCGTCATTTGGGCAACGTTTTCATCGGTCAGTTGCTGCATATAGGCTTCAATATCACCCTGCCTGTAGGCTTCGTCCAAACTCGCTTTAAAAGCCTGCGTTTGTGTGTAAAGGCTTTCCGTTTCCTTCTGCGCCCGTTTGTTTATTTCGACTGTACGGTCGGCGGCGTACTGCTCCGCGTTGATTTTCATCTGCGCTATAGTGTCAAACTGCGCCTTGGCTTCGGCTATCTGCTCCGCCGTGCCGGATTTTTGCGCTTCGTTATAGATGTCCTGCGCTTCTTTTTGCGCGTCGGCCAGCCGCTTTACTTCGGCCTGCAAGGTCAAAACATCGTCAATGGCCTGCTTCCAAATATTACCGATTACGGCGTCGCCGCCTTTTAAATCGTCAAACATCTGGCCGACTTTAAATTTCTCGAACTCAAAGCCCGCTTCGCGCGTCTTGTCGCGCATTTCGGCGAGTTTCTCATTGATTTTCGATATTGCTTTCTCTCTTTTTTTTGCGTCTTTGTCGTCCTCTTCTTTCGCCGGGGAAGAAGATAAGCCTAAATTGTTCGCGTCGCGGTGGTCTATGCCGGGTTTTTTGGTATCTTCGCGTTCGGCCATCCGAAAATCGCCGACCCCAAGTTTGACAACTTCCGCTTCACGGGCGAACCCGATAAATTCAATCAGTTTGTCGGTGACGCTGCCAATCCAGCTTATGGCCTTTTTCGCCCAATCCGGCAGAGAATCGGCGAACTTGGCCAAGTATGCCTTGGCGGCGCTCATAGCCTCGTCAATCTCTGTCGCGAGTCGAGCAAATGTTTCCAAAACCGTGGTAGCAAATTCCACGATAACGATGAGCATGGCTTTCAGCGTCGCGCCGAAAAGCAGCAGCGGCATGATTAAAATAGTAGCCAGGGGCTTAAAAAATGTTATCAGCTTGCCGACTGCGGCGGTTATGCGGCTGCCGGCAGTACCGAAGGAGGCCGTCAGCCTGTCCCAATTTTTATAAATGGTCATTGCCGCCATCGCGATAACGGCGGCAATCGCGATGAGCTTGACTATAGGCAAAAGGGCAAGCGCGGTGGCAACGGCAAAAGTTTTCATGGATAAAACGCCCGCCCATGTCGCCGCGTTCGTCAAGAAAAAGGCCGACGGCGCCAGCCCCAGCGTCGTCAAAAAACTGCTCAAGGCCGTAACCGCGCCCGTGCCGACGGTAGCGATAAATATTTTTATCTGCGGCAAAAAAAGCACCGCCAAAACGGTACCGACGACCAAAAGGGCTTCTTTTAAATCAAGCCCCGCGCTGGTAAGCAAGTATACCGCCGCGCCGGCCAAAGCGCCTACGCCTATCATCGGCGCAAAGGCAACGGCTGTCTGCGTGGCGGCAAACGTCATGCTCGCAAGCGCGGGGACGGCCGCCGCCACCACCGCGCCGGAAAAAGCGTAAATCATGCTGACTGTTTCCGGCGGGATAAGCTGCCGTAAAGCCCCGCCAACGCCCTGACTTCTCACGGTTTCGGAAAATTGGGTTATAGCTTCTTTGGCTTTTCCCATTTTTTCATGCAGGTCGAAAGTCTTTACGATTTCGTCCCCTATGTCGCGCAAGACTATGCCCAGGCCTTCTTGAATATTCGTCCACATGCCAAGCAAAGTTTTTTCCTGATTGGCCATCATGCCGCCAAATTGACCGTTCATGCCGTTAATGATGGCCTGTATGCCCGTCGCGCTGTCAATGGCGCCTTTTCTCACCGTTTCTTGGATTTGGGCGACCGACATATCGGCGCTTTTTGCAAGAAACTCCCAGGCCGGTACGCCTGCCGTAACCAACTGCCGCATGTCCTGCGCGTTGACTTTTCCGGCGGCGTTCATCTGCCCCAGGGCAAGGGTAAGCCTTTGCACACCGTCCGCGCCAAGGCCAAGCGCCGACGACGCATCGCCTATCGAGGTTAGCATTGGCTTGACCTGCTCCGCCTGAAAGCCGAACGCCAAAAGCATTTTGGAAGCGTTGAGAACGCCCGGCATGTCAAACGGCGTGGTTTTGGCAAATTTTTCCATTTCGCGCAAAAAGGCGTCCGCTTTCCCCGCGTCTTTTAAGAGGGTAGTAAAGGCCATGCGCGTCTGCTCCATGTCGGCGGCCATTTTAACGGCGGCGGCGCCCGCCGCCGCAAGTCCGGCGGCGATTCCGGCAAGCCCGACGGCGACCGCCTTTGACTGTGCCATTGCCTGACCGCTGAACGCCCGTTTCATGTCGTTTTGCAGGTTGCGAATTTCTTTGTTGAACTGGCTTATATTCGCGCTTATCCTGACGCTTAAACTTGCTACTTCAGCCATCGTCCCAAAACTCCTTTGCTATCTCCCGCGCGGTCGGCTTGTCGGACGGGAACCGCTTGTGGTAATTTTTGCCAAATATATCTCTTAAAGTTATCTTCTTGTCTTTTCTCCCGCGCTGGTTGTTCCAAACCGGGAGCGTGACAAAACAGGCCATAAATTCTTCGGCGCGGCGGCGGCGAATAATCCAGCCGTCCCGCATATCAAGAATTTCTCCCGGCGTAAGCCGCTCTATTTCCCAGGGTTTCAGCGCCAGCAGTCCATAACAGACCGGTAGCAGGTTATCCGCCGCCCAGTCATCATAGCTGCCGGCTATTGGTTTTTTTCGTCGTCGTCCGGCGCGATTTGCTCCGCTTCGTCCCTTAACTCCTTGAATTTTGTCGGGCTGCCATACGCGCCGGACAGTAAAATCGCTTGGAAAAGCATGACGTTTAAAGTCATCGCCCCGTTTTCGTCAACATACTTATCCCGCCATTTTTCGGCGATTTCCAGATTTAAGCCTTTTGTCCCGCCGCCTTCCAGCGCAAAAAGCAAGGCGTGAGCTTCCACGGAATACGGCAGGCAGGATTGCTGCATGGCCAAATTAAGATTGCTTCCGGGCAAAACGCGCTCTAATTTTAAAAGCGCGTTGTGGGTAAATTTTAATTCCCTTTCCTGGCCGCCTATTTTAATCGGCAGGGACTGCGCACATCTCATTTTTTTCTACCTCCTGAAAATAAAAGGGGGACGGTAACCATCCCCCCACACCTTTATAAAATTTATTCAGCGGTCGGGGTCGCCGAAACGACGTTGGAAAATCCGGCTTCGTCTCCGCCTGTGACCAGGAGGCGGAAATAATACAGGGTTTCGGATAAAAGATTTTCGATAACAACGCTTGTGGCATTGAGGGCGATGGCGACGTCCGTCCAGGTGATATTGTTGGTGCTGTACTGCGCCTTGATACTGGTCGCGCCGGTCGGGGACGTCCAGGTAAGGGTAACGGATTCTACCCCCGGCGTAGCGGTCAAGTTTTTAATGCCGCCGGGATAAGGCACATCCGACAAAAACGTCGGGGCGCCGCGCCCGTTGAGCGTACCCGTAAGGGTCATTGCATCGTCGTGCGGGGCGTCGTCGGAGAACTCGGTTACGGTAACCCAGCCCGTTTCAGCCTCGCCCAGGTAGCCCGCTTCGCTGCTCCTGCGCCAGCGCATTATTTGAATTTCCTGGTCATTCAAAAAGGCCTGTTTGATAGCCTGCGCGCCAATATCGCCTATGACCATAATACTTTCAAGGCTTATTGACCAGGTTTTTGTTCCGGCTAAAGTGTCCCCCCAGCCGCCGGAACCTTTGTCGGACACATCGATTTCGTCAGCCGACATTTCAAGCGCCGAATTGCGCTGCCCGCCGACTAAAAGCCAGTTGGGGCTTTCAACGGTCGCCCCTTCCCCGGCGTTGACGAACAATAAGGCATTTTTGCCCTGGATTTTTACGTTGTCACTCTCGCGCTGCGGGATGTTTATAGTTGCCACTTTTTACCCTCCTAAATTTCTTTTTGCTGTAAATCAGCCGCTATGCGGATAACTCCATGCTGCCACGTCTCGCCGCTTTCGTACTCTTCCAAAAACGCCTCTATCATCTCGATGCTTGCGCCGTGTACGATATACTGCGGAAGGACGAATTCGCCCAGGTCGAACCCTGCCGAGACGGTTTGGGCTATGTCGTCGAACATGGAATTTAGCTCTTGCTTGTCCTGCCCGCGATTGAAAACGTGCAGGGTAGACGTGACGCGGCAGTCGGCCACGTCCCTTTTGGCCTGCGCCGGCACGCAGGTATATTCGCCTATGTTGATGTACTGCGGCGGCGGCGTTTCATTGACGAAAATCGGCGCTATACTGTTGAATACGTCATAGCCGACAATATGCGCTTTAAGGACTTGATACAGCGCCCTTTCCCACTCAAACATCGGAACCGTTCTAATCATCGGCGCACCTCTTTAAGCACTTTTGCCACTTCCGCCTCAATGCGCGGCTTCTCCTGCTCATAGGCCGGAACCATGAAGGGGCGCGCGGGCGCGCCTTTGACGAATACGGGCTTTCCCGTCCTGATGTTTCCGCCAATGCGATACCGCTTGCCCTTTTCGATCGTCTGGTGTCCTTGCGTCCCAAACTCGACGAGGTGAGCGTGGGGCTTGTGGGCGCGGACGTAGCCCACTACGCCTCTGTCAGTGTACATTCTTGTCCTGATGGATTTTTTCAGGCCGCCGGTTTTGACGGGTATGCGCTGCCTCGCGCCCCGGCTGATGGCTTTGACGCCGTCGGCAATTACTGCCCGCAACTTTTGGTTGGCGTTTTGGTCGTACCACTTAACGGCGTCAAGCGCCTCTTGCAAGCCCTCAATTTCCACGCTTACCAATTTTGTGTAATTGCGTTTGCTCATGGCGAAATCTCCTGCGCTTCTATCTCCCAGTATTTTTTATCCGGCGTGTATTCCTGGACGGACAGGACGTTCAGAACCCGTTCCCCTTCAAGGGCGCGCATGTGGGGTTTAGGGCGCATTGCCGCCGACTTGCGAACAATTATCCAAATGGGAGTGTAAGTCCCAACCTGCCCGGTGTTCTGTCGATGTTGGGGCTTTAAAACGCGGAAGCTGCCCCATACGGTAAAGACCGATTCGTAAGTTTCCACAAAACCGCCCGCGCCGTTTTCCGCCCTGCGGCGCTCCTGAAAGGTTATCCTTTTGTTTAGCAGTCCGACGTTCACGAAATCACCGCCTGACTAAGCCGCAATTGGGCAATAATCGCGTTGAGCGGCAGGCTGGATATTTCACCGATGTTCGCGCCGCTTATAAGGAGTGGGTTTTCAATGAGAAGGCCGCAGATAACGCTTACCGCCGTTTTGTACAGCGCGTTTTCATAGTCGGCGGCAACGCCGGCGTTAAGTAAATATCTTTCCGCCGCCTGTTTGTAAAGTTCCAAAGGCGCGTTCAGGTCGTCGCCGTCGATATGCAGGAGCGCCTTTAATTCTTCAATGCTCATTTGCCGCTTCCCTGGCCTTTTTTGGCCTTTGCCGCCGCTGGCGCTTCTGCCGCTTCTGCCGCTTCTGCCGCTGGCGCTTCTGCCGTTTGCCGGATTGGGAACAGGTACCCGCCGGCGATAAGTTTTTCCGCTCTGGCAATGTCCGCTGTCTCAAATTTTTTTCCCCGGTTGTATGGTTTTCTTGTTTCGGCGTCAATAAACGCCTCCCGCACTTCGTAGACCATGAAACAATCTCCTTTCCGGGGCGGCTTAGCGCCGCCCCTTCGTCAATAGATAGTCAATAGCCAGCAATTATTCGACAACTGCGGCTTTCTTGACGCGCAAAAAGCCGTTTGCCGCAACAACATTGCCGCCGATAAAGACAACGCCGCGGTGGGCAATCATTCCTTCTCTGAACTTGTAATCTTCCGAACGCTTCACGTCAACGTCGCTGAATATCGCCAGTTTGTAATTGGTCAGTAAGCCGTAGGCCATGCAGTAATTCCCGGCTGCGGTAGTCGCCGCAGTAACCGCTTTACAGGCGCTGTTGATGATGAAGGGTATGCCGTCTATTGTCCCGCTGTTGCCGTTGGTTTTAATGTCGTGGAATTTCCCGCCGTCGGTGTTGCGAAGCTGCGCGAAGGCTTTCAAATCGGCCTTGTTGAGGATTAAAACGGCTTGTTCCTCGACATTTTCATCATAGCCGTAGCTAAAGATGATCTCGTCCAACGTTTCGTTGTCAATCGCGGCAAGCTCTAAATCGGTCGTTGCGTCAATCGCGGTAGCGGTCGCAGAGAATATTCCGCTGAGACTATTGGTGGAACCCGCGCCAAGCAGGATTTCCTTAGTGATTTTCTTGCGCAGGGAGCGGGAAATGCCCTCTATAATAACGCTGTCATAAGGGGCGGCCGGCAACTTGGCAACTTCTTCGCTTTCTTCACTATAGGAGGTAATTTTTGTTTTGAGCATGTCGGCGTAACCGAAAGTTACATCGGTATTCGCCGCCGCCACGCCCTCGGCGGTATAGGCGCCGTCCGGCGTGGTCTTTTCGTAGGGCTGGCGGTAGCTCTCGCCGCCCGGCAGTATAATCCTGTCTACGCGGTCAAGCAGGCCGGAAACCTGGTTGAAGGTAGGATTGATAACATTGCTGTCGAGACGCGGCAAGACAATGCTGGACGCCCCAACGGTAACGGCGCGGCCTTCTTTGAGGTCTTTGCCGCGCTTTTCGCTGCTTTCAAGCTCTTTTTGCTGTCTGTCTTCCAACCCGCCGCCGCCAACCGGCTTAAAGCCAACGCCGGGTACGTAGGAGCGGCTTTCGGTTACGCCGGAAACTGCCGCTGTTCTGGCTGATTCGCCATCTTCTTCTTTTGCAGGTTCGGGTTCGGCAATAGCGGCGGCAATGTCCGCTATCTCCGCGCTGATGGCTTCCAATTGCTTCTTGATTTCTTCCAGGTCGCTTAACTCTTTTGCCTCGTCCGCTCTTTTGAGCAGGGCGGCGCGGGCTTCTTCTTTTGTCTTTAATAATTTTTTAAGTCTGTCCTTCACGGCTACATGCCTCCTAAAAGTTTTATTTTTTCCCTGTATAATTCAACGGCCCTGGAGTTCTCCAACTCCTGCGACCTTGCGTTCTCCAACGCAAGCCGGGCATTATCCAATGCCGCTTTGTCGCGGGCGTGAATGTCTGTTTTTTCATAGGCGGGCGTTGTGACCGCCGAAACGTCGAAAACTTTGTTTATTTTGATAATGTGGCGCAGGGGCAGTTCTGAATCAAGCCCTTCCCAGCGTTCTTCTTTTACGGAAAATACGAATGACATGCCGGAAATGTCGCCGCGCTCAACGCTGGAAAAAAGCTGCCGCGCCTCGGAATTGTTTTTCGTGTCTATGTCGGCGCTGACAAAAAGCCCCGCCTCGTCAATTTTTAGCCGCATAGTGCTGCCGCCGTTATTGCGGCGGCTCCGGGCAAGAGGAATTTTGCGCCAATCATGGTTAACGAACAGCGGAACATCGTCAAAATCAGTACCGTCAAAGGCTCCCCGCTCAATTATTTCTTCGAACCAGCCACAGATGTTTGTTTTTGATCCGAATACTGCGGCATGTCCTTCCACGCGTTTTACGCCGTCGTCCGCGTCGCCTTCGCTTCTTTTTTGCGCCTTGATATCCGTAAATTTGTAACTTCTTGTTAAAATCAGGTTTTGCTCTTTATTCATTTTTTATCGCCCCTATTTTTTTAATTTTACTTTCTTGCGCCTGGTATTCGTCCACGATGTCAAGGGAAACGAAGTTGAGCGATTGTAAACGCCTGTCTCCTTCATCAAACGGCTCTATGCCGAACATGGCGTTAATCTGGTTCAGCGACATGGCGCCGGTGTCGGCGGCGAATCTGGCCATTTCTATTTTGTCTTGCGTGCTTAGATAGCTGGTGCGGTCGTAATAGCACTTTATCCGGTGTCCTATGTCCTGCTCGCGCTGCGAAAACAGGCAGACCGACATGGCCTGCTCAAATTCGACGATAAATTCCTCAATGCAGTTCTGGTAAAACGCGCTGTGCTGCTCGCCTGTATAGTCGCCGGAAATTATAGCGTCGGATATGCCGTAACGCTCGCGGATGATTGCTTTCAAGAATTGCAGGGGCGCATTTTTTATGTCAACGGGCTTGTTCGCAACAGGGGTAAATTCTCCGGCAAGGTCAGTGGCGACAACCCCGGCTTTGCTGGTAAATATGTGGTCTTCAAAATTATCCCGCGCCAGCTTTATTTTTTCCTGGTCGAGTAAGGTTTTCACGGTGTAAACGCCCGTTATTTTTAAACTGGCTTCAATCGCCTTTGGCAATCCATCAATGACCTTGTTCAGCGTTCCCAGCGCGTTTTGAAGGTCTTTCGTGTCCGGCCGGCCGTAATCGTTGCCGCCGCCGACTATAAGGTTTTTGCCGCGCCGCCATTTAAGGTGAACTAAATCCTCATAAGGCAAAACGTCAGTTGAGCCGTCCCGCCAATAAAACTTGATTTCCCAGACTTTTTCTTTGTCGTCCGTGCCTATTTCTATTTGCGTGGGGTTAAGCGGCCAAAAAGCGGTATATTTTCTATATTCGGCGCCGGCCGCGTCCCGGACGGTTTCAAACTGCGGGTAGATAAAGGCGTTGCAGTCTTTCCGGCGCAGCCATTCCACGCTGGCCAAAAAATCTTTGGCGGTCTGCAAGGGGTTCGGCTTGAAACGGAAAAGCCGTGTAATGTCATCGTTTTGCCTTTTTATGCCGCCCGGCTTTTCGACAACCGACATAACAGAAATTTTGCTGATTTCGGCGGCAATGCGGTCAATGCAATTATTTACAAAGTCGGAAAAATAGACGTTGTCGCCGAAAGATGAAAATAACGCTCTGCCATCGTTGAGAAAAAGCGTTATTTCTTTTTGCCGCTTGTTTGCGCGGTATTTATCGAGTATTTTCTTGAAAAAATTTGTTATCAAAGCCCTTCCCCCTTACGGCGATATGCTCAGGTATTCGCTTTTGTAACGCCCGAAAGCGGCGTAAGCGATGATAAAACCCAATGTGCCGTCTATCCTGTTTTTGCTCTGCCCGTGATGTTTCACGGGCATTATCCTGCCGATGTTGTCCGTTTTAAAAGAGGTGTTTTTTAAGCACCAGCGGTCAATCGGGTTGTTGTTGTAGATAAGTTTTTTGCTTTTTAAATCCGTTTCAACGGTACGCATTGGGTTTGATAATGAGTTCATGTCCATGCCAACGCGCTCTAAAACTTCTTCGCCGAAATACTCTTTGACCAGCCGCTTAAAGTCGTTGGCGTGCCAGTTGTCATAGCCTATTTTGAACGGCTTCATGCCGTATTGCTTGTATAAGCCATAGAACCATTTGACAACAAATTCCGCGTCCACTTCCCCGCCGGGGCATATCGTTACAAGCCCGTCTTTTTCCCAGCCCCGATAGTCCTTGTTTTCAGGGTTCAACGCCTTGTCATCGTGCAAAATGGCGTCCGCCTTGATTTCGGGGATAAAATACATGGTCAGGCTATATCTTAGCCCGGTGCTTTTGTCAAAAAACATTGCCCGGGCGTTGCAAAGGTCGGTAGTTTCGGCGTAGTCCAGCGCGCCGATGTAATATAAGCCTTTGAATCGCTCCGGGGAAAATGTTTCTGTGTTCGTGAATTCGCCTTCCTGCAGCCAGGCCGACGAAGAATTTTGCTTTATGTTGAAATCCTTCGCCAGAACGAACGCCCTTGTCCCGCTGCTGGTTTTAGCTTCTTCGACCATCTGCCGCAGGAACGACCATTTTTTAATGACGCCAACGCCTGGATTGCTTTTGTGCCAGGAATTTTCATTTTGCCAGACTTCGGCCTCGCTGTCCTGCGTATATAGCCAGACCAGAAAGCGCGGGCGGTGAAGCTCCCCGCTTAATACTTTCCGGGCGTCAGACAGTCGGTGATCCAAATATCCGTCATCGGCAAATCCTTCCGTGGTAAGCTCAAAGTACAGCGGCTCGTCTTGCGTTGACAAAGCCTGCCTTATTGGCATGACCAGGCTTTCATCTTTCATTTCAAAGACTTCGTCAACCGCGCCGATACTGATGTTGCGCCCTTCTTTCGCGCCTGTCTTTGCCGACAGCCGGCGAATGTTGCCTTTGTTGTGAGAACTGAATTTGCCTGTGAGCCTTGGATATTTCGGGTTGCCGAAAAAAATTCCCTTAATGTTTTTGCGCGTACATTTTTCTATTTTTCGGCTTTCCTCGCGCATGGCGTTAATCGCTTGGAACATCAAGTCGGCTTGCTCGTAATCGTTGCTGGCGCACAGAATTTTTTTGCCCCATTCGCCGCAAAACCATTCAGCCAGGCCAATCGCCGCGACAAGCGGGGTTTTGCCGTTTTTGCGGCCAACTAAAAAAAGTACATCCTGATATTTTCGGACGTACCTTTTTAGGTCATCATCGTATATTTTTATGGCGAAAATCGCCTCGATAAACGCTTTTTGAAATAGTTCCAACTGGAATTTCTTGCCCGCGAAAGGCGCTTCGTAATGCTTGCACTCGGTTTCAATGAACTTGATACGCTTTTCGGACGCTTCAAGGTCTATTAAAATATCAGGGTTTTGTATGTCCTCAATCAGCCGTTCAAGCTGTATCAGGAGTTCTTTCCCAACGATAATTTCCCCTGACAGGCATTTTCTGTAATATTCTTCTATGTGCATTATCCGTCGCCGTATTCCCTTTCAAGCTCGTCCATTTCCTCTGAAATGTTGCGGCCTAAAATGCTTGACAGCTTGGCAATATAATTTAAGTAATTGGCGCGTTGCCGGACTATCACCCTGCTAATCGGCATTTCTTTCTGTTGCAGCGGGTTTTTGGGGTTTATCCGTATATGCCCGGTGGCTTTTGCTATTTTCCGCAATTCCGTCAACTCAACGGTAATGCCGGCAAGTTCCCGGATAGCCCCGTCAACCAAGGCTCGTTGTTTTTCGTCGACGTCGGAGAAAAGCGCGGTTAGTTTCTCGTAAATTGCCTTTTCCGTCAAAATCAATCCGTCCTTTCCCGAAAAATCGGCCTTTTTCGTTGGGGAAAAAGTCAAAAATTGGCCGTGTGTGTTAAAGTCCTGCGGCAACCGGTATTATCCGGCACCGGCCAAAATCGAAGGTGGGGGGGGATTATGGCTCGTACTCCCCCCACCATTTTTCAATCCATCGGGCAAATCCTTGCATGGTCGCCGTCTGCGCCAAACATTTTTCTTTCGCGCTCTCAATGTAAATAAGT
>JAISPA010000232.1 GCA_031275255.1 Acidaminococcales bacterium
CCTTCATCTTAGAACCAATCCACCTCCGCTTTATTATTTTCCCAGCCACTTCAGCGCGTTTTCGCCGGCTATTTTTCTTAAAACAGCTTCGTCTTCGCCAAGCGCCTTTATTTTTTCCAACTCATCGTATTCGGCCATATCGTAAGGGAAATCAGTACCGAACAACACCCGGTCCGCTCCGACGCTTTGCAAAAGAAAAGCCAGCGCCGCCTTATTGTGCGTCAGGGCGTCAAAAAAGAAGTTTTTCCTGATGTATTCGGCAGGCGGACGCCGGCTGTCTTTTTTCGTCTCGCCGCGTACCTTGTAGCCGTGCGTAAGCCGCCCGGCCTGATAGGGCAGAAAGCCGCCGCCGTGCGCCAAAAGAATTTTCAGGCCGGGATATGCGTCAAATACGCCGCAAAACAGCAGATTGGCGGCGGCAACGGTGGTCTGCCAGGGATTGCCCACTAAATTGCTCAAATGATACTGCGACATCTCCGCCAAATCGTTGTTGATGAGAGGATGAAGCAGGATGGAAACGCCCAGTTGTTCCGCCGCGGCAAAAAACGGCCAAAATTTCCTGTCCGCAAGATTTTGGCCGTTGACAAAAGCTCCTATCTGCACCGAACGGACGCCCATAAGCGACAGCCGTTCCAACTCCTCCGCCGCCAGCAGAGGATCCTGCAAGGGAACGCTCCCCATGGCAAGCTGCTTGCCGGAGCAGGATTTTTCCATTGACAACAGATCGTCGTTGAATTTCCTGCAGACAAACTGTCCCTTTGCCGGCGGCAAGTCATAAAAAAACAGTCTTGGCGAAACGGATATTACCTGGCAGCCGACGGAGTTGTTTTCCATGAAAGCCAGACGCGCGGGCAAGGACAAAAACAAATCCGTAAGGGGGTGGAAGGAACCCTGCCCGAAATTTATTCTGATAGGGCGGCCGTCTTTTTCGTCGACGGCAATATTTTTCAATACGCCCTCGGCCGCCAGTTCAAAAAATGCCGGCGGAATCACGTGCGCATGGATATCAATTACCCGCATGGCTATCTCCCTTCAGGCAGCGGCAAAATCTTACGCAAAGGCCGGCTGCCGCTTGCCAGGCGAAAGCCGGTTCGCTTGATTACAAATAATTCCGGACAATGGCGTCAAACTCGCCCTCGGTCAAAATATCTTTTTTTTTCATGCCCTTTTGCTTAACTTCTTCCAATATTTTACCCACCGCTTCTTCCGTCGCCTGCCGGCCCTTTTTGTTAAGCCAGTATTCAATAGAAGCTTTGCCGCTCTTTTTGCCGAGCACAATATCCCCTTCGCGGCCGAAAACCCGCGGGTCGACCGCAAACATCGCCAAAGGATTCTTAACGACTAAATCCACGCCAATGCCGGACTCGCGCGTATAGTTGCGACTCCCGGCCACAGGTTTGTTGGCGGCCAGCGCGACGCCGGACAGCTTTTCCACCAACCGGCAGGCGCCGACAAGTTTGTCCAGCTTATAGTCGTTGCCGGCGGCCAAAAGTATTTTGAGCGCCACAACCAATTCTTCGGTCGCGGCGTTGCCGGTCCTTTCGCCCAAACCGTTGAGGCAGCAATGCAGGACATCCGCCCCGGCCATTGCCCCGGCCAGTTCCGTCGCTACGCCCAGCCCGAAATCGTTGTGCGTGTGCACTTCGACCGGCAGCCCGCCGGTCAGGCTTTTCAGCTTGCGCACCAGATACTGAATGCTTTCGGGCAAGGCGCAGCCCATAGTGTCCACCAAACCTACGGCGTCAGGCGGGGCGTTTTTCATCAGGCCTTTGATTAAAGCAGTTAAATCCTCTTCTCTTGCCCGCGTCGTGTCATAAGGGAAATAAAGTGCGTACAGCTTGTTCCGACGCGCGTAATTAATGCAGTCAACGCTTTTTTCCAGTACGTTCTCCCAAGTCCATTTGAATTGATACCGCAATTTGGGGTAGCCAATCGGCACTTCAATAACCACCCCGTCAACGCCGCAGTCCGCGGCTTTGTCAATGTCCTCCTGCACGGCGCGGGAAAAGGCAAAAATTTTTGCTTTCAGACGGCGTTTGCAGATGGCCTTGATTGCTTTATAATCATCTGCGGAAACGGCCGGCATACCCGCTTCTATCCGCTCAACGCCTATTTCGTCGAGTTTTTCGGCAATCCTCAGTTTGTCGTCAGGCGAAAAAACTACGCCCGGCGTTTGCTCGCCGTCGCGCAAAGTGGCGTCATGCAGTTCAATTTTGGCGGGCAGGGCAAACTTATTTGTAATATCAGGGCGGTCGTTATAAACACTGGCCCACCAGCAACCCTCTTTGTGGTAATTTCCCATAACATTGCGGACCTCCTTGTCTGCGGCAATATGATATATGATATTATCATATATCATATAATAATCAAGTCCGTATATTTTGTCAAGGCAAAATATACGGACTGACAGGGCAACAGCATTTACTTTCTTTTTCAGGCGACTACTGATTAAATGCCAACCTTTCCGCGAAACAATATGATATAATAATCAAAAAGGGAAGTGAGCGCAGAAGATGAAGCAGCAACCCTTCGCCGACATAGGATACGCGAGCCGCAGGCGAAGCAATCCAGTCTTAGACGTATTTCTTTTGGATTGCCGCGTCGCTTCGCTCCTCGTGCAGGCCACCCTCTCCGGCGAGGCAAGCTCGTTAATCCTCGAAAAAGCAAGCGGTGTTTGCCAGAGAGGGCCCTTTCGAAAAGCGCACGGACGCGCAAGATTTGGGCGCGCTACGGATGGCAAAGCGCCCAATGGACGAGCGGACGCGCCATCATAACGGCAGTAGTTTTTGAAGCCAAAAGCGCACAAAAACGTACTGGCTGAACGCTTAGCCATCCTTGGCGCGTTCAGCATTTGCTCGTCCATGAGCTTCGCCGGTTGTCCTCTATGAGGTGGATGGCAAGCGTTTGGCCAAAGACGATGAAGGACACGGCGTGTACGCGTTTTTATGCCGCATTGCTATGAATTTATAGACGCAGCCGGGATTCGTTTGCTGTGGTGAGCGTAGTTTATGGTCAATTGCCGGCTTTTTCCCACCGTCTTTACAAGTTAGGACACGGCGTGTACGCGCTTTTACGCCGCATTGCTATGAATTTATAGACGCGACCGGGATTCGTTTACCGTAGTGAAAATAGTTCGCGGCCAATTGAGAAAAACCGCCCGTATACTTTCAAAAGCCGCTGATTTGGGCGGGATAAGAAGACGCAAAAAATGTTCCGGGCAGCAATGTCTATTACTTCTTTGTAATACATTACTTACCGGTGATAAAGTAAATGCCGCTGCCCTGTGCGGACTATCGCCGGGCCGGGAAAAAAGGCCGGCGCCCGAATGAGACTGTCCTTCGCTGTTCTCCGGTATGAGGGCGCCTGCGAAAATTTAACCTGCCGCTCGAAAATTTAGCCGTAAATAGCGTTAATTTGGCGGACAGGCGGTTGACAGCGAAGCGGCGTGGTTATACAATAAGTGCAGGGCGCGCTTTCAGGCCGCCTTGCATACGGCCCGGTAGTTTAGTTGGTTAGAATGCCGCCCTGTCACGGCGGAGGTCGTGGGTTCGAGTCCCATCCGGGTCGCCATTTTAACAAAGATTCGCAAGAAGTCCCCCGCCTCTAAGCCTTCCTTGCTCACGCAAGCGAGAGCATAGGCGGCGCGGACCGATGATGCACTCGGCGCCGCGCGCCGGAAAAAGAGCTGTGCAAGGTGTAGCTGCAGCTTTTTCTGTTTATTTTGCCGACGCGTTTTAGCAGAGCGGGACTTCATCACCGAACCCGTGTGCGTTGACACTATCTGAAATGTTTAGATTCTGAGCTGATTTTTCGTTAGGCACGACGAAAAATTGCAGTCATACTTATACTTAAGGTATGACAAGATTTTTCAACAAAACACAACGGAAAATCCGCCGGAAAACGAGCGTTGAACGGTAGTGCCAACACGCCCTGATCTGCGGAAGATTTAGTTCCGACTGAATGTTAGGGCGGTTTAGTTCGGTAATAAAAACAGGTTTCTAAAAACAAGGAAGGTGGAGTTTTTGGGAAAAACAGCCGGGACCTGCGATGCTTGCGGCGCAACCCTTCCCCGTCTGGGGGGAATCCGTTATTGTCCCTACTGCGGAAACGCCCTGCCGAAAAATAACGGCGGAGAAGGGGAAACAGACATAAAGAATCATTTGTCCCTGGAAGAGCAGCAGCACGCGGTGCGGGAAAAGTATGCCGGGAGAGCAAACGACCCGCGTGTGAAAGTGGCTTTGCCGGAAGATATTTATACACTGGCGCTCAAAGGCTGCGAAAACAGGGAAGCGTTGGTGGAGTGCCTGAATCAGGTGCTTACGCGCGGCGAGTCGGCTATTCGCCTGGCAGTCGCCGCCATGCCGTCGGTGCTTTTATATAAGGCCAACATTGAAGCTGTCAACGAGGTGGCCGCCGCGCTGAAAGACGCGGAGGCGGCTTACGCGGTGGTGGAAGGGAATTTCGATTACAGCAGTTTTTATAAATCGGCTTATTTTACCAATCTGGACAGAGCCAGCCGGGCGCTTTTGAAAAGCGTGCCCAAGACCATGTGGCTGGGCGAAAACATCAAGTTCATCAGCGAAGATATGTTTTTTGAAGGGAAAAGAGGCTACGGGGTATTCAGCAACAATTCTTTTTTCTTTTTTTGGATAGAAAACGGCGTAAGCAGCTTGATTTTACCGGTTTATCAGTTGGACGGCATAGACCTGTGGGAAAAAGAAGACCGTTTTTTGGGGGAGTGGCTGACCAGAGACGGACGTACCTTCCAGTTGGAGTTCGCACGCAAGGAAGACTTTGACGCCATCCGGGAATTGTCTTGGGATTGAGCGGTTAACGCCGGGCATCGTCTTATCAGAGGTATTATAAAGGGGGAAAACACTATGATCACGGCTAAAATACCAAGGGCTTTGACGTTGGCCGGCTCGGATGCCAGCGGCGGCGCGGGGCTGGAAGCGGATTTGAAGACATTTCAGGAGTTTTGCGTTTATGGCATGACCGCCGTAACCGTAATCGTGGCGCAGACTCCGGGCGAGTGGGCGCATGAAGTGTTTCCGGTCGAGCTTTCGGTCATTGAAAAACAGCTTGACACCATTCTCGCGGGGATCGGCGTTGACGCCATGAAGACAGGCATGCTCGGCACAAATGAGATCATTGAGATCGGCGCTCATTATGTGAAAAAGTATGCTGTGGAAAATCTGGTCGTTGATCCGGTTATGGTCTGCAAGGGAGCGGACGACGTCATGAACCCGGATACGGTGAGGTATCTCAGCAAAACCCTTTTGCCTCTGGCTAAGGTGGCTACCCCCAATCTTTATGAGGCCGGCTTTTTAAGCGGTCTGGGTGCGATAACGACGCTTGAGCGGTTAAAGGAAGCAGCCAAATGCATACACGCTTTGGGCCCGGAGACGGTGGTGGCCAAAGGAGGCGCTAAACTTGATCATCCGTTGGCGGTGGATGTTTTTTATGACGGCAGGGAATTTATTGTTTTGGAAAGCGAGCGGATCGATACCAATTGGACGCACGGAGCGGGTTGCAGCTATTCGGCGGCCATCACGGCGGGAATTGCCGCCGGCGAAAGTGTCCGGGACGCGGTTTTCAACGCCAGGGAATTTATTGTCGCCGCGATCAAGTCGTCTTTCCCGCTCAATAAATTCGCCGGGCCGCTGGATCACGCGGCGCGGCGCCGAATTAAATGAGCGGCGGCAGGGTCGGGTTCAGAGGCCGGCGGGTAAACGCCGGCCTTGTATTTCCCGGGAAAAGAAAGCATCCGTGCCCGTATATGTTTGCGGCGGCCGGGAACGCCGGCTGCGACAAGGCCGGCGTCTATTCCTTCAGTGTTTTTTCCGTCCGCCCGGCCCGGCTTTTGCGCGGGCTGATTTATACTGTTCCCCGGTTAAAATACGGCTGAGATTTGCGGGCCGGTTTGCCGCCCTGTAAGGGGCAAAACGCAGGCGATGTCCGCCTCGCCCGCGAGGCTTGTGCAATCCAAGGATGGATAAATGCCGGACACGCCGCGGACGGCTGGTGTCCGGCTTCGCCCGCGTGGCGAATCAGCGGCAAAGATGCCGGGATTTCAGCCGGGGAACAGTCTGTACCCTGCGGGAGGCAACAGCCCGTTTTTTTGTTCTGTTTGTTGCATTAAAGGCTTTTTTTTTTGTATAATAAAATAGTATAGATGTTTTTGGGGCGGGTTAATTTTTCCATAAAGGCGTGGAATGGATGATAGCACAACTGCAGTCGCTTTTTTTAAGCTTGCGGCTATGGGATATCTTTGATATATTTATTATTTCGGTAGTGTTTTATT